>CAZOHC010000014.1:0-26275 GCA_964579845.1 uncultured Gammaproteobacteria bacterium
TTTCTAATGAACGGTAACGTGTATTCTTGGAGGTATTCAGATCTTTCCTTTTGAAATAACGAATTATCAGTGTAAAACGTATCAATCCAAAACGCAGTTTGACGTTGGATAGTTTTCGGTCGCCTGTCGACCACATCAGGTTGTTCTACATAGAGCCGAAGTTTCTCTGACATATGTCTACATATTATAGGACTGGAGCTCAGCTGTGTCAAATCACCGGGGTATATTCTTGCAATTTACGGGTCACCTGGGTATGATAAACCGACAATTCCTATGAATACGATTACATGTCCTCAGTGCGGTGCAGAAGTTGAGATCTCCCAGGCATTATCCCAGCAGGTTGAGCGGAGTATTATCGACCGTGAGCATAAGAAACACCTCGAAGAGCTCGAAGCTGTGAAGAAAAAAACTGCTGATGAATCAGCAAAGAAGCTGAAAGAACAGTTTGCGCTCCAGTTAAAACACGCAGAAGAAGAAGCTTCAGAGAATAAAGAACGAAATAAAAAACTGACCGAACAGCTTTCTGAACTTATGAAAGAGATGCGGGACATGCGGGTAAAAAATGAAGAAGTGCAGGTAGAAATGCAGAAGAAACTCGCTGAAGAGCAGGAGAAAATCCGTATCGCAGCACAGAAAAAAGCGGAAGAAGAACAACATACCATTATCGCGACGAAGGATAAGCAGCTCACTGATGCACTCAAAGAGATCGAAGATATGCGGCGAAAACTCCAACAGGGTAGTCAACAGGCACAAGGTGAGACGTTCGAGCTCGAATTCGAGGGCATGCTTCATGTTACAATTAAAAAATCCAAAATCTATCCGGTCGGCAAATGTATAAAAGGCGGCGATATCATTCAGGAACTCTGGGACAGTCAGGGAAACTATAACGGCAAAATCCTCTGGGAACTGAAAAATACGAAAGCCTGGGCTGAGAGCTTTGTCGATAAACTCCGCAATGATCAACGCGAGATTAAAGCCGATGAAGCGGTCGTTATCAGTGAAGTACTTCCCTCAGGGCTCAAAGTTGCAGGATATCATAACGCTGTCTGGGTAACTCAGCGTGCTTTTGCCGTGACGCTTGCTGGTACGATCAGAGCCAAACTGATCGGTGTTCGTGTCGCGAAACAGTCAGTCCAAGCTAAAGACGGGAAAATGGAGCTCATGTACTCGTACCTCTCAGGCGTCGAGTTCAGACATCGGGTCGAAGCGATCGTCGAAGCGTTTACGAATATGCAGGCAGAAATTGAGAAAGAAAAGCGATATTTCTCAAACAAGTGGTCACGAGATGAGAAGAACATCAGGATGGTTATTGATAATACTTACGGAATGCATGGAGACCTGAAAGCAATTATCGGTAAAACACTACCGCAGATTAAAGGGCTCGATGTTATCGACTACGATGAAAAAGATACGCAGCTCAAACTAGACGACGGAAACGAGTAATCGGTATCAAAGCCTGTATCGAAGAATGGCAACGTACTACGTTTCCGCCTCACGATACCAGCATCGTAACCGTATGACCCTAAACAAAATTCTATATGAAAACGAGGCCGACATTTGATGAGGAAGAGCAATTATTACGAGCCGGGTATCGCTCGGTAGCCGGCGTTGACGAGGTCGGACGTGGTGCCTTCGCAGGGCCTGTCGTCGCAGCTGCAGTTATTCTTCCGTTCTCTTTCAAATTCGCATCGGAAATCAATGATTCGAAAATCCTATCCGCACGGAAACGTGAACAGCTCTCGACTATCATCAAATTTTACGCAGAGTCCTATGCGATCGCCGAAGTTCCGCTCGGAGAGATTAATCGTTCTGGAATCGGCATTGCTGCACAGAAAGCATTCTCACAAGCAGTCGGGAGACTGTCGGTTGTCCCTGAGTATATCCTGGTCGACGGCTTCGCGTTCAGTAAACCGCACAAAGTCCGTCAGAAAGCTATTATTCACGGAGACAGCATCAGTCTGTCGATTGCAGCAGCGTCAATCATCGCGAAAGTCTACCGAGATCGTCTGATGGAAAAACTCGATGCATTCTATCCTGAATACGGTTTCGCAATCCATAAAGGGTACGGAACTGCTAGTCACCGTGAGAAAATCCGCGAACACGGCCTCTGTCCGATCCACAGAACATCATTTAACATAACATAATAAAACATAACAAAATCATTTTCAGGCCTATCAACATTGCTTGTCATTTCGAGCCAACTTCGAGAAAAGTAATGAATTAGTTATGGGAATTCTCATTGCACTAAACCTCATGACAAATGGTTCAATCTTGTAATCTACCTGTAAGGTTCATATCAAGCTTGAAGGACAGAATCAATCTATGATGCAGCTATGATGGATTCGATAAACTCACCATCTGAAAGGAAAGTATGAGAGGAACAGGTGCATCAGGAGGATCAGGTGGCATCTCAGGCGGTGGAGTAAGAGGTGGTTCAGCAGTAGCTACCAGAAGTACCGGTGGGGGAATCGAAACACAATCCTTCTCAGGAGGAACATCATTCGGGAATACTGCACGGTTTGAAAAGAGTTTCTCAGGAAAGTCACTAGCTACACCCAAAATTTCCATCTCAAAAACCGGAAGCATAGAAAACTCATTGTCGAAGTCGAAAACTGGTAATTCGACATCAAAGGGTCGGGTACCCTCACTCGCGAAATCTTTCGGCCCGAAAATGGAAGCAGTCAGGAATATGTCTCTGGATACAAACCGACCGAACGTGTCAGCTTTTAAAGAGACTAAACCGATATACACCCGCCGTGCTGAGAACACATCGACTGTGGTCAAGAAATCTGATCACCCGCTGTACTCACGCACGCGTGAGCTGCAGGTTAGTAAACCACAACAACATGACGTGTATAGACAGCATACTTCATGGTCGGAAACCAGGTCTCTGTATTCCCGGCCGAAAGAACAGACAGTGAAAAAGCTACCGATCTCGCAACCGAAAAAAGAGGCTCATCCGCTCTACACGACCACCAGACCTGTACATTTCGGAGAACATCGAATGCAGCATGCACCTCGAGTGTCACCGATAACTTATGAAAGGAACCCTATGAAACAATTCACATCAAACGACAAACGAATCATTGCTCCGTCAGGTGAAATCACAGGGATGCAGCGAAGTAAATCAGCGCATGCAGACCGTTTACTGAGCCGAGTAGAGCAGCGTACGAATCCGAAAAGACCGGTCGAGATCATAAAACAAAAAGCAGCAAAAACTGCACAGGTTCACGAAATGAAGAAATCACCACAAGTACGAGCCGAGCAGGCAAAAACACTGAGGACGCTACTCTCATCAACGAGGCCGCATGAAATACATTCAAGGCTCATCCAGCATAATCTGCAGGAGAAACAACCGATTCAGTCACAAAACAAGAAGTCAGAGCTTCGGAAGGTAGTGGACAGACCGATTACGAAAGAAGATACAGCCAAGCTTCTCACCTCATACGTTTCTCTCTATGTTCCGATGTACGCTCGAGAAAATCCTCAACGTTATGCTTCGAGTGAACAACGTGAATCGGGAAGTAAGAATGAGAATCGTTCTCGACTACGCTCGAACGGTATTAAGCTGGGGGAGAAACAATCTACGCACACCACTACTTCTTCGAATCCGGTTTTACAAAGCGAACTGCAGGCAGACTTGAAACAGGCGATCCGTGTCAAAGCCGCATACCAAGCACTGATAGGTGTTGCAAAAAGTCCGGGGACTGAGAAAGAAGCAGAACGGGTCGTGTTAAAAGCTCTGGATTACAAACTGGAAAAATCTCACCTGAAGCAACAACTGACAGAACAGGTCACATCACTGCAGACAGAACACATATCGCCTACAGAAACAGTCAAGGAAGCGGTTACTCCGCAGTCTGAAAAAAAATCTGTCGTAAAACATGATACGTCTCTCCAGCCGGATACGACTGAGGAGCTTCCTTTGCAATCGTTCCAGACAGTTCAAAATGAACAACAGGTAGCGACTGAAACACAGAGACAGCGTTTGACAGAAGAAACGAGCAGTGAAAGTTTCACGGAGCAGGTAGTGCAGCTTCCACATGCATCGCACCAAACGATGATGATCCAGCAATCACAACTCCTCCAAGCGGAGACAGCTGAGGATGAAGTCGCTACTCTTGAAGATGACGAGTATCAACGCATTCTCCTCGAGTTGAGGCTGGCCTACGAGCGTGACGTCGAGGTCGATCAAGCACGCTTAGACACGGCAGTCGCAGTAGCCAAAGCTACCTCTGGAAAGGAGAATGAACCTATCCATGGAGAAGTTTTTCTCGATACCTTAGGGCAGTCAGCAGTTTATGAGAGTCTGAAAAGTCCGATTGTAGGAGAACGACACCCGGATGAATATTTAACAGAGATCATTGAAGAACTCGCAGAGGATGATTATAGATCAGTTCATGATGTACAACGCAAAGCAGCGACACTGATTGCACAAAAACCGGCCGTTACCCTGGGAGAAGTCCAGAATGTCTCACAACAGGACGTGGAAAAAGTCAAAAATAGTATCAGGTACCCGAAACATTAATAAGTTTACTGGAGCAAGTTTAAAGGAAACAGGATGTTGTGAGTCACACGAAACCCCTGATACTTGATACGTTCCCCTTTATGTTATTACTAACAGGTGTGCTAGAATATGAAGCACGATGCAATCATTTGTTAAAAATTTCACCTTTAAGCGATTCATTATTCTGCTCATTATCATTATTCTCGCGCTTCCGGTAATAAAATCCGTGTTTTTTGAGGAAAAGTCGACTGTTACCAGATCCGGAAACTATGAATATTCCTACATACGCGGTGATGAATACAGCATGAATAAAATTCTTAAAGTACCGGTAAACGGGATTATTTTGACAGAAGAGACAGGTGTCGCCGGTCCGCTCGAGTTCCTTTCAGACGGAATGACGTATGGGTATTCTGTTAAAGAAACGCTCAGACGGGCATCAGAGGATGAGTCGATTAAAGGTATTCTTTTGACGGTAAACTCACCCGGCGGAACGATACCGGGTAGTCAGGCCATCTCAGACGGCATAAAGCTCTACAAAGATAAAACCGGCAATCCTGTGTATGCTCATATCCGTGATACCGGTGCGTCAGGCGCATACTGGGCTTCAGTTGCGACAGATAAAATCTTTATTGATACCGGAAGCCTGGTGGGAAGTATCGGTGTCATCATGGGACCGTTTACGTATTATGACGGCGTTATCGAAGAAGGCAGTATCCTCGGCGGCGTGACGACAGAAGGTGGTATTGAGCATACCTATATCACAGGCGGTCAATATAAAGATACAGGCTCACCATACCGTCAGATGACGCCTGAAGAAACAGCACACTGGCAGTCTTCGATCGACGATGAGTATAGTACATTCGTCGATCATGTCAGTGTATTCAGAAACCTAGACCCTGCATTTCTTCGCACGACTGTTAAAGCACTGCCGTATAACAGTACACAGGCGCTAGAACTTGGCCTGGTTGATGAGATCGGTAACGAAGATACTGCTCTGTTTGAACTGGCTCAGAAAGCAGGTATCGGTGACGATTTCCAATTACTGCAAGAGAAATCGAAAGCAGATCTTTTCGGAGCATTATTCTCTGCTTTCGCACCGGAGACGAAACCGAGCGCATCACATATCTGTAACCTCTGTAATACACCACTGTACCTGTACGACAGAACCTACAGCATCTATAAGCAATAGTTATGGAACATAGAGAGTCACCATATCCTGCCCCTGAGGGAGAAGATCGTAATTCGCTAGAGGTCAAACGGGCACAAGTTGTTGAAAAAGTGTATGGTTCTGGTGTTAATCATGTCCAGGAGATTCTCAATACGTTATCTACAGAAAGACTTGAAACAAGCGATAGCGCGATGCAGTACTACCAAGGAATGACGAGGGGAGTTGATCTCATGAATAAACTCTTTCGGTTAAGGGATTTATCAAGTATTTCTCTGAAAAAAGAAAAAGAAATTGCACTGGACGATTACTCTATACCGAATATTACCAAACTTAATGAGGTAAACCTTCTTACTGAAGATGAGCAGGTAGGTGCACAGCTTGCTGGTCTGGAGGAAAGTGCACAGGATTTTCTCAACCTTATCGAGCTACCTGATGAACCGCTTCTTCGTTATCGTCGGGATATATTGGAACGGATTATGCGTGTAACAGTACAGAGAGATCAGCAGCTGATCAGCCATTTATCAACAAAAATTCCTGAGGTATATGTGAGGTACTCCTATCAACCGAATAAAACCGTCCCGATTCGCTCTGTCATCGTTTCGCCGATTAGAGAGTAAGCTAGGAGGACTTTCGATTTTTCTTCAGCCTGAGCGTTTTGATTCTTTTTCCTTCAATTTTCGTTACCTCAAACGTTATTTCACCGATCTGAACCGTATCACCGGATCGAGGTTCATGCCCCAGTAATCCGAAAACCAGTCCTCCGATAGTCGTATACCCCTGTCCTTTCAGTGGAATATGAAATTTTGCCGTGACGTCATGGATGAGTGTCAAGCCGTCGATGAGGTAACTGCCGTCTTTCTGTCTCACAATATCCCGTATAGGATGGTCGAATTCATCATCAATCTCACCGACCAGACTTTCGATAATATCTTCCAGAGAAATAATCCCAGCCGTTCCGCCGAACTCATCATTCACGATGGCCAGATGAACCCGCTTTTTTCGCATATCCTGAAGCACGGAGTCAATTTTTTTCATCTCAGGGACACTGATAATTTCTCTGGTTATTTTCAGCTGAGAAAGTTTCACTTTATCACCTTTTTTCAAAACCTCACGGTACACATCTTTGACATGAACGAACCCGACGATGGTATCAATCGTATTCTCAAAGACCGGGAATCTACTATGCGCGTGTTTTTCAATCTCGGTGATAATTTCTTTCAGCGTTGTCGTTGTATTAAACGCGATAATATCCGTCCGGGGGATCATAATCGACTTCACCGGAATCTCACCAAGCATGAGTGCTTTCAGGCCAAGTTCAGCTTCCCATTTCGGGATAGCACCGCCCTGGCTACTTTGGGAGAGAAGCATTTTTATCTCATCTTCTGAGTGCACGAGTGAGTGCCCTGACGGCGCATGGAGGCCGAATGCTTTCAGTACCAACTGTCCTGCACCGTTAAGAAGCCAGATAAATGGTTTACATACTTTGGTAAAGAAGACGAGCGGTGTAATGATAACGAGTGACGTCGCTTCCGACCGTTGGAGTGCGACTGTTTTCGGCGCTAACTCACCGAGCACGATATGAAGAAACGTGATAATCGTGAACGCGATGATTACAGCAAGTGTATGTGAGGTGATGAATGCCCCTGTTTCAGGCATAAAATGAAATATCGGCTCGAGGAAATGGGCAATAGCAGGCTCACCGATCCACCCGAGTGCCAGACTCGCAAGCGTAATCCCGAGCTGTGTTGCTGAGATATAGCTATCCAGTTCATCCAGTGCTGTTTTTAACAGCTTCGCGGTGACGTTTCCTTTCTTCGCTAATTCATCGACCCGAGTCTTTCGCACTGCGACGAGTGCGAACTCTGACGCAACGAAATACCCATTCAAAAGTACCAACAGTAATACCAGACCGATTTGAAAAATAAATTCCATAGATAATTGCCTTCAGCACATCATCCTCATGGGAGGAGTTAAGAAGGCGTGAGGTTATATATTTTCCCCAGGCTACAATTATAGCATGAATGTAAGAATAGGGCATAAACTGAACAGGATGTGGGTTTTGCTATTCTAATATTATAGGAGTAATATTCAGTAGATGATTGTAACCGATTACTTACTAAAAAAGCTCCTATTTTTAGCAAATACATACAACATAGTATATAACTATACAGTATGTTATAATCGCAATTCTGCTTGATCGTAATAACCACAAAATCTACGAATAAAGTAATAATTGAAAGGATAAAAAAATTGGGTATATTTAATAAGAATCAAAATAACAGATATTCTCTTAAACGACAGTTGGGAGCGGAGAAAAACACAACACCGCTTTCAATATTTCACGACAGACCTTCGACAGTCAAAATAGCACTCAGTCGACTTGCAATCGTCGCGACGATTTTCTTTTGGGTACTCTACACGACGACAACAATTATCCGCCAGCTTTTTGACGGCCCTCAGAACTTCAATTTTACGATGGAAGCATTCTTTTACTTGGTGATTGTAACGTTTCTTACCTTTTCTGCCTTAATGTACTTAGTCGCTAGGCAAGGTGCACTGCAGCGTTTCAGTAAACATGTGCGTGTACCCAGAGCTGTTATTGACAGACACTTTGCGAATAATCGACCTGCTATTACTGTTTTAGTACCATCATACAGTGAAGAGCCGAGTGTGATCCGAAAAACGCTTTTTTCCGCCGCACTACAAGAGTACCCACAGATGCGCATTGTGCTTCTTCTTGATGATAATCCATATACAAAAAATCCGAAAAGCATTGATCGTCTTGAAAAAACCCGCGCGTTAGGTACTGAGATTTCGCAACTCATGTCCGAGCCATACCAACGGTTTGATAAAGCACTTGTGGATTTTGAACATAGTTACGGTCATGATCAATCCGTTCCGTTACGGGTTGCATTGGATCTATCGGCTCACTACTTTTGGGCGGCTCAATGGCTGGAAACGTTGGCTGAGCATGAAGAGATCCAAGATCATGTCGATATTTTTTTCACAGAGCAGATATTGCGTGAATTGGCACGTGATCTAAGGCAAGTGTGTAACGCGCTGTCTGCGTCTTCTGAAGAAGGAGCTGTCTTATCGGTCGAACGTGTGCGTGAACTTCACCGGAGACTAGTCTGGATCTTTAAGACTGAAATTGTAGTTTTCGAACGGAAAAAATATGCCTCACTTTCACATGAAGCGAACAAAGCAATGAATCTGAACGCATATATCGGACTGATGGGGGGATCATACAGGACTGAGGAGACTCCTGACGGTCATATCCTATTACCAGTAAAGAATCCTCATGCGGGAGATCTTACTATTCCGGACGCTGAGTTCATTTTAACGCTCGATGCTGATTCATTACTGCTTCGGGACTACTGTCTCCGCCTTGTCTATTTCCTCGAACAGGCAGATAACCGGCAGGTTGCGGTAACGCAGACACCTTATTCGTCTTTCAGAGGTGCTAAAACCCGCATCGAACGTTTATCGAGTGCTACGACTGATATTCAACACATATTACACCAAGGAATGAGTCATTACGGTGCGACATTCTGGGTAGGAGCGAACGCTGTTATCCGCAAACGTGCACTGGAAGATATCGTCGAGAAAGAATGGATTGGCGGTTTCGAAGTAAAACGATATATCCAGGATAGGACTGTTATTGAAGATACGGAGTCAAGTATTGATTTAGCTCTGCACGGCTGGAAGTTAATTAATTATCCTGAAAGACTCAGTTACAGCGCGACTCCACCTGACTTCGGATCACTCGTGGTGCAGCGTAGGCGGTGGTCAAACGGCGGACTCCTCATCTTACCGAAGTTTTTCGCACAAATCAGAGAAAGAAGAAACAGAAACGAACTGGTATCACGGACTGAGATACTGCTTCGGTTAAATTACATGGCATCGATTTCCTGGGCATCCCTCGGGCTAATTTTTCTCCTTGCGTACCCGTATGACGGAAGATTACTCAGTCCGTTAGTCCTGCTTTCAGCTCTTCCGTACTTTTTAGCAATGGCAAGTGATCTCAAGTACTGTGGCTATAATTACAGTGATATTTTCCGTATTTACGGATTTAACCTTATTCTTCTGCCTGTTAATTTAGCAGGCGTTTTGAAGTCACTCCAGCAAGCTCTGACCGCAAAGAAAATCCCGTTTGCAAGAACGCCGAAAGTTAAAAATCGCACAGCGGCATCGCTTCCGTATGTACTATCACCGATTCTTATAATCGGATTCTCACTCTTTACGCTCTGGCGGAATATTGAAGGAGAAAACTGGGGAAATGCTGTCTTTGCAGGTTTTAATGCGTTTGCTGCGACATGGGCTGTCATCGCATACATAGGAATAGGCAATTTATTGGTTGATCTTTGGCTCGGTTTAACGAACTGGTTATATATTGAAGTAAAACCGAAAGCTATGAAAAATTATGCTGGTACCGGTAAAAATAATGTTTTTGACTGGAAGGCAGTGCTGTATCACGGAGATACCAAAGGCGTTGTACCACATGACTCACTTTCTGATTTCATCGCGGATAGCGTGAAACCGAAAAAAAGGATGGCATTATCATGAATACAAAAAATATAAAACAAGAAGAATATCAGGAAACTATCAGGAGACTTTCGCCCTGGAGGGTATTGCTTGCTATTGTTTTCCTCGCCGGATTCTTTTACACGGCAGTAATCGGGTGGGGATGGTGGCAGGAGGAACGATCTGTTTTAGCATACCAGCCTTGGTTCGGCTCATATGTCGATGTGACTTCAACACCTCAGTATCCTTTCGAGCAGCTTAGCGAAAACGGCACAAAGAATGCAGTTTTGTCTTTTATCGTTTCTTCAAAAACTGATCCGTGCACACCTACGTGGGGTGGAGTCTTTACGATGGATGAAGCTCGTGCCTCACTCGATCTTGACAGACGTATTGCGAGGCTAAAGCAACAGGAGGGAAGTATTGCGATTTCTTTCGGCGGACTGATTAACGATGAACTTGCGTTGAACTGTCGTGATCATACAAAGCTTTCTGAGGCATATAAAGCCGTGATCGATAGGTATGACGTAGACACAATCGATCTAGATCTGGAGAATGACGGTCTCACGAACCGTGAAGCCGGTATACGCAGGTCACAGGTCATTGCAGGTTTGCAGAAGACATATCGTGAGCAGGGAAAAAATCTTGCAGTCTGGATTACACTTCCTGTTGCTCCGCAAGGACTCACCAAAGACGGAACTGATGCAATCGCGCTGTTACTTGCGAATAATGTCGATATTACCGGTGTCAATGTCATGACGATGAACTATGCAACAAGCCGACAAAAGAATGAGTCGATGGCTGATGCTTCGAAAAAAGCACTTATTGAAACACATCGTCAGCTCGACGTCCTTTACCAACAGGCCGGTCTGGAACTCAATAACTCGACACTATGGTCGAAAATCGGAGCGACGCCGATGATAGGACAAAATGATGTTGTCGAGGAAATATTTACAATACATGATGCTGAAGAGTTAAATTCATTTGCATCTGCAAAAGGCATCGGGCGTATGTCTATGTGGTCTGCAAATCGCGATGTTCCCTGCGGTGAGAATTATGTCGATGTAAGAGTGGTATCTGATTCCTGTAGCGGTCTGAAAGATAAAAAATTCAGTTTCGCAAAAGCGCTCGGACTCGGTTTTGAGGGTTCAATTATGAACAACATCGCTGTCATGGTCACGGAAAGTCCTCTGCAAAAAACGGATGATCCGGAGAAAAGTCCGTATCCGATCTGGAATGAAGACGCAGCCTATCTGGAAGGAACAAAGGTCGTATGGCATCGGAATGTCTATGAAGCCAAATGGTGGACACAGGGCGACACACCTGATAATCCGGTTCTCCAAGCTTGGGAAACACCGTGGCAGCTTATCGGACCGGTTCTCCCGGGGGAGAAACCGATTCCACAGCCGACATTACCGGAAGGAACCTATCCTGAATGGGAAGGATCAAAGGAATACGAAACAGGACAGCGTGTACTTTATAAAGGCTTACCGTATCAGGCAAAATGGTGGACACAGGGCGACAGCCCTGCTGGATCAACAGCAAATGCAGATAATTCACCATGGGTTCCGCTCACCCAGCAGCAGATAAAAAAGATCCTGGAAAACGCCGGCGACGCATCGTAGTGTTTAATTAACTGATATCCTCAAATACGGTCTACAAGAAGATGAGAAACATAAGTAAGAGTGAGGCTGAGAGCCCTGCAGAGCAGGATCATCGCACTGAAGTGCTTGAGATTCGCACATGGTGCGAACCTCCGGATTATTCATAAAAAAACCGGGATGAACCCGGCATTTTCATGAGTGAGCCTGAGAGGATTCGAACCTCTAACCAATACCTTAAGAGGGTACTGCTCTACCGTTGAGCTACAGGCCCTATTAAAAATTAAAAGTTAAAATGCATAGGTCAAAATATACTTTTGCCTTCTCACTTTTGAATTTTGACATTTTTCGTACGCCCGGAGGGATTCGAACCCCCGACCTTATCGTCCGAAGCGATACGCTCTATCCAGCTAAGCTACGGGCGCGAAAGCAAAGAGCTAGTTACAGCGCAAAGCCTCTGTAATTGTAACAAACTATAGCCTCAAATACAATAAAAAATACAATCAAATAAACCTATAGTAACTGACATTTAGCCTCAATTATGCTATAATATACCATAATTCCCGGATGGATATTCGGGTGGTTCCGATGGTTTATCGGAATAACAGTGCTACTCCGTCACTACTACGGGGATTCTAAAAGGAGAAGGCGTATGCCTCGTCTGAGCGACGGAACCCGTCAGATCATCTCTGGCGGACCATCGAAGTTCGATCTCATGCTTTCGCTTCTGGATGGCAGTAATGCCGCCGGGACGCGTCGCCGTGTGTCATTCATGGTGGATGACATTGGAGAGATTGAAGTAGTGGTAAATCGTCTGAGCCGCGAAGACGGCAGCGGCGAGAGCTGGAACTTCGAAGGTTTTGCACAAACCTTCGGACCCAGCTACTCATACGACAAAGTGGAGGGATATTTCTCCACGCGGTCGCGTCGTGGCACGATCCGTTTGAAGAACTAGTCGCCTACGGGCTATATACAACCTCGGGGAGCAATCCCCGGGGTTATTTTTTTATTCTGTTTTCTGGTGTATAGTGTGGCATACGTAGTATGAAACAGAAATCAACGGTCGGAATCATTTTCGGAGGCAGGTCACCTGAACATGAGGTGTCTGTCAAATCAGCGAAGAATATATATAACGCTATCGATACGGAAAAGTTTAATCCTGTACTCATCAAGATCGATAAAAGCGGCCTCTGGTACGTCGGTGATTCAGAATCTGGCTCAGTACTGCCTCGTGACTCGGAGATTGAACACATTGATGTCTTTTTCCCTGTGCTTCACGGGCCATATGGTGAGGACGGAACGGTCCAGGGATTGCTGGAACTGATCGGAAAACCATTTGTCGGGAGCGGGGTGTTGGCATCTGCTGTCGGGATGGATAAAGAAGTAGCGAAACGACTTTTAATCCAAGCTGGACTTCCTGTTGTAAAGTACCGGACGATATATAAAAAAGATGAATCCTTAATTAACTATGAAGAACTGAAGCTTGCGCTAGGTGATACTTTATTTATAAAACCTGCAAACATGGGTTCATCTGTCGGTGTCCGTAAAGTAAAGACAGCTGAGGAATTCAAACTCGCTGTTGAGGATGCATGTACATACGATATGAAATTATTGGTTGAAGAATCTATCAATGCCAGAGAAATCGAGTGTGGCGTACTGGGAAACGAATCACCTGAGGTATCTGTGGTAGGCGAGATCGTTCCTCATCATGAGTTCTACTCCTATGACGCGAAGTATAACGACACAAACGGAGCATCGTTGATCATTCCTGCAAAACTTACCCCATCGAAAACAGAGGAGATAAGGGAACTGACGAAGCATGTTTTTACGACACTACAGTGTGCAGGTCTCGCCAGAGTGGATTTTTTCCTGGAAAAAGAAACTGATACGGTCTATGTGAATGAAATAAACACCATGCCGGGTTTTACCGATATCAGTATGTATCCGAAGCTCTGGGCAAGTAGCGGTACCACCTATGCTGATCTGATAACAAAACTCATCGGACTAGCAAGGGAGCGTCATGAGACAGAAACAACAACATAACAATCCTGCAATATAGCAAAAGAATAATGCAATAATCAGTATCTTTACCCACGATTTAATTTCCCGTATACTGATACCAATGCTCAAAAAAGTACGAATACTCATCGGAAAACCGTTCCGCTGGTTTAAAAACACTTCACGAAAGAAAAAAATTATCACGATTATTGTGGGAGTGATACTACTTTTCATTCTCATCGGTCAGATCAGCAACAGTACGAAGCCGCCCCCATACACTCTCGCCAAAGTCGAACGGGGAAATATCGACGAGATCGTGTCCGAGACCGGAAACATCATCACGAACAACAGTACAGAAATTTACTCGCCGACGAACGGAATTATCGAAGAAATATATGTGTCGAACGGAGATTCGGTCACTGAAGGACAGGAATTATTCCGGGTTAAAAGCACCGCGACAGAGCAGGAAACACAGCAAGCCTATGCGAATTATCTGGCTGCAGTCGCTGCATTGAACGCTGCCAGATCTACTGCAGACCTTTATCGATCTGAGATGTACGGGAGATGGAAAGCGTACACTGATCTCTCAACCAGTTCACAGTACGAGACAGAAGATGGTCATGCGAAACAACAGGAACGTGAAGCAGCAGAATTTCAGATAGCACAGGATACCTGGAAAGCAGCTGAGGCACAATATAAAGATCAAGAAACAGCGATCGCACAGGCTCAAGCATCCGTTCATTCTGCCTCACTACTGTACCAGGCAACGCAAAACGCGACGGTCAAGGCACCATCAAGCGGCGTCGTCTCAAATCGTTCAATCTCAGAAGGTATGGCTGTGAAGATCCCGGCACAGTCACTGACGCAGACGCCTCCGGTACCGGCATTAACACTGGTGACGCAGTCAAAAACAGAAGCCATGATCTCCCTGAGCGAATCAGATGCGATTAAAGTGCAACCGGGCCAGGAAGTGTCACTTGAGGTAAATGCGATTGATGACACCACCTTTCGTGGTAGAGTGGTCAGAGTTGATGATATCGGTTCCAATACGCAAGGCGTTGTTCAATATAATGCATATGTCGAACTTCTGACGAATGATTCGAAAGTTAAGCCCGGTATGACGGTTGATGTTACTGTCACGACGAAGAAAGTCCGTGATGTCTTATCAGTCCCGAACGCAGCTGTAAAACCGTACAAAGGCGGACGGGCAGTGAGGATTGTAGACCCGGAAACAAAAGAGCCGAAATATATTCCGGTTGAAATCGGGGTGAAAGGAGAGAGCAGAACAGAAATACGAAAAGGGCTCACGGAAGGGCAAGAAGTTATCACAGCACTTGCGAATGACCAGATCAAACGGTCGAGTATGTTCTGATAATCATGGCTACACCTCCCCTCATTCAACTTGAAAATGTTACCAAACGGTATCCATTACCTGATGGTGATTACTACCAGTCGTTAAACGGAATCTCACTTGCAATACATGAAGGAGAATTCGTCGCGATTATGGGACCATCCGGCAGTGGGAAATCGACCACCATGCATATCCTCGGTGCGCTCGATAGTCCGACGACCGGGAAACATCTTTTTAACGGTCGGGATATCAGTAGCTTCACAGGAGATCAGTTAGCAGAGATCAGAAATAAAGAAATCGGATTTGTATTTCAGGCATTCAATCTCTTATCGAGAACATCGGTGATAAAAAATGTCGAACGACCGTTGATGTATGCCGGGATACCTCAGGCAGAGCGCACGAAGCGCGCGCTGGAAGCACTCAGACTCGTACAGATCGAAGATAAAGCAAATAACCTTTCAAATCACATCTCAGGCGGTCAGATACAGCGTGTAGCCATCGCACGGGCAATCGTCATGAACCCGTCAATCATTCTGGCTGATGAACCGACCGGAAATCTGGACACGAGGACATCACGGGAAGTGATGAACTATTTTCAGGAATTGAATAAACAGGGTAAAACAATCGTTTTGATCACACACGAAGAAGACATCTCGAAGTATGCCAAAAGGGTTATCAGAATCGTTGACGGCAAAATCGTCTCAGATAAACGAAAGTAATAAGATTTAAGATGTATAAATTACGATTTATGAATTACGATAAAGCATTTCATTCCGATCCGCCTTTGGCGGAGAAGAATCTCGTGAAGGATTAGATCCTTCATTCCATTCAGGATGACAGGTTTGCGTAATTATCATTATGATTTGCGATTTATGAATTATGATTTAAGAATCCCTTTTCATTAGAAATTAGATATTAGTAATTAGGAATTTTTTATTATGGATTACAAAGAAATTATTTTGACGGCACTGCAAGCTCTGAGAAGCAATGTGCTCAGAACATCGCTGACGATGATCGGCATTATCATCGGCATCACCTCAGTTATTCTGATCGTCTCGATCGGTCGAGGAGCGGTCGCATTTATCACAGATGAGCTTTCCAGTTTCGGGACGGACTATTTTCAGATCACACCGGGAACTGATGCTTTCAGCTCATTTACCGGTTCAAATACGTTAACACTGGAAGATGTTGAGGCAATTCGGAATGACACATCTTTGACAAATGTACGGACAGTCGCACCGTTCACAACCACGACTGCACCAGTGATTGCGAATGAGGAAGAAGACCTGCTCACCATTATGGGGGTGACCTATGAAAGTGCCGAAATACTGAGGCCTGAGATTATGTATGGCGAGTATTTTGATGAAGATGGAGGTGCGGGGGCAGAGAGGGTCGCTGTCATAGGCTCTGAAGTAGCAGAGACGTTTTTCGGCGAGGAAACTGATCCGGTAGGTGAAATGATCAGAGTAAAAGACTCAACATTTCGGGTCATCGGCGTGGTACATTCATCCAATGCATTAGCAGGCGGCGTGTTGAATAATACTGTTTATGTCCCACTCACGATTGCATTTAATGAGCTGACCGGGAACGATACGATTCAGGAGATAGATGTCAGCGTCTACGATACTGAGCAGATAAATCAAACCATGCAGGATGTTGAATTCCTGCTTCGTGATCGACACGGAATAGATGAAGGAGATGAAAATGATTTTCAGATTAACAGTGCCCAAGATCTCCTCACGACGGTTGAAACGATAACAGGTCTACTGACGATGATGATTGCAGCGATTTCAGGTATCTCGCTCGTCGTCGGAGGCGTCGGTGTGATGAATATCATGTTGGTTTCAGTCACCGAGCGAACGAAGGAAATAGGTCTCCTGAAAGCGATCGGAGCGAAAGAAAAAGATATTCTGATGCAGTTTCTCATCGAGGCAGTGGTGATGACACTCAGCGGCGGAATTGTCGGAATCACACTCGGTGTTGCGGGTGCATTCCTCATATCTCTCGTCGCCGGGATACCGTTCGTCCTGGATATCGTCGCGATACTTATCGCTGTCGGTGTCTCAACGCTTGTCGGAGTAGTTTTCGGCCTGTACCCTGCGAAACGCGCTGCTGAACTTTCACCTATTGACGCACTACGGTATGAATAAATACGATAAAGAAGGAAGATATGTGAAAAAGGAAATAAAAGGCTATTATTTGCTTGAAAAGCGTAGAATTTGGTAAAATTAGCAGGGGAAACACATCTTATGATACGAAAAGCATTCAGAAAATTTATTAATGATTTTAAGAAACTGCCTGAGAGGAAGCAGTATATTGAGTTCTTTACGGCAATCCTGACAGTTCCTGTTCTGCTGACGGTTATTTTGTTGAATCTGAATAACCTCAATAGTGCGAAAAATCCGAAAGATGAAGGGGAAAAAGAGCCAAGTGTCAGGGAAATAATCATCACACAGCCTGCCGATCGAGATGAACAGACGAGGGTGATTACGGTTACAAATGAGCCGTGTGAAGAAGGAATCGGCGATATCGCAGTTGCGTATCCTGAAGAAAACGATACGGTTACTGATAACCCGGTAAGTTTTGACATACAGTACAGACCGGGAAAATACTGTGCCGTCGTCTGGTCGTACCGAATAAATGGCGGCAGGTGGTCAGACTATAATGATCGCTCTGTGTCCTTGTATAACCTTCCGCAGGGAAACGTAAAATTCGATCTTCGGGTAAAAAGTATCGTCTCAGGTGAGGAGAAATCGCTCAGTCGAAACTTTACCTACAATGGACCCTCAAACATGCAAGGTGATCCCAATGCTTCTGAGTCTGCGAATTAGGTCAGAAAAAATCAGAAAAATCAGACTATCTGACGATCTGAATTTCTGAATTATCCACAATACCGGCTAACTGAGTGTTCCGCGTTTTCATAGTTCATCGAATCTCTTTCGTAAATATTGTACAATAGTTGAGTGAAACCAAAGCTCATAGATATCCTTAAATTTGTCATCGGATGGCCACTCTCCTTCATCGCACTGTATTTTGTTTTTACCACGTTCGCCAAGCAAACTGACGGTGTGACACTTGCACAAAACATCAACTATCCGATGCTTATTCCTGCATTCATCTGTTTTATTCTCTACTACATTCTCAGAAGTTATATCTGGCTGAAGTTACTGCATTTTTTAGGTCATCACATTCCGTTTCGTGATTCTTCGTTTCTTTGGCTTTCAGCTCAGCTAAAACGATATATTCCCGGAAATATCTGGTCTTATGTCGGTTTGGCTGTCTCGTATAACGAGCGGAATGTTCCAAAAAAAGACATCGCCTATGCTGTTTTGATCGAGACAGAACTGGTGATTATTGTCACGTTTATTCTCTCACTGTTATGCCTTCCGCTCATCCTCACTGAGTTCATCATTGTTCCGTGGGACGCTTCACTCCTGCTTTTGTTACTCTCGATTTTGTTCACTGCAGGTACAGTCCTGTACATTTTTATCAGTACACTTGTCGGAAAACGAAGAGGAAAACTCTTTACTGTTATTCGTCATCTCTTCTCACGGTATACGCCGCTTGAAAACTTCAAGCTGCTTCTTCTCATGGGAGGCACATACCTGCTCTATGCATTTGGTTACTATTTCAGCGTCGCATCAGTTCATCCGCTTGATCCCGAACTCCTCCTCGTCTTCTTAGGAATTTTTAACTTCGCTCTCGTTGCCGGATATCTTTCATTTTTTACCCCGACCGGACTCGGGGTGAGGGAAGGGTTTATCGCGCTGGGACTCGCAAAGTTTATACCGATAGGTGTTGCCGGTTTTGCAGCATTGTTTTCTCGCGTTCTTATCGTTATTGCAGAGCTGATCACGCTCTTTCTTTCATATATGTGGTTTAAAGCAGGGAAAAAATGGAAAAAGTATGAAGATTACATCTCATCACATCTCCATGAAATACTCCTCGGTGCTGGGATTGTGCTGTACATCGTGTACTTCACGATACTCAGTTTCCTCAGATACACCAACTATTACACGGGGAGATTTGACCTGGGGAACATGGCACAAACGGTTTGGAATACGTCACAGGGGAGAATTTTTATGATCTCAGATCCGAACGGAACTGAGACAGTCTCGCGTCTCGCATTTCATGCAGACTTTATTCTCGTGCTGCTCGCACCGTTTTACCTTCTCTGGAGTGATCCGAGAATTTTGCTGCTTATCCAGACGGTCGTCGTCGCATTCGGAGCATATTTTCTCTATAAAATCAGCAGAGAGATACTCAGTAATAAGACGGTGTCAATTATCATCGCACTCAGTTTTCTGCTGAATCCCAGCGTGCAACGGGCAAACATCTATGATTTTCACGCGGTCGTCCTGGCGACGACGTTTTTACTTGCTGCCGTGTTTTTCCTCATGCGAAAAAAATATCTGATTTTCTTTGTTTTTGCTGTCTTGGCAGCGCTGACGAAAGAACAGCTTTGGTTTGTGATCGCGTTATTCGGGCCACTGCTGTATTTTTCTCACCGGAAAAAACTGCAGGGGATTCTCCTTAGTATCTTCTCACTCGGTATGTTTTACTATCTCTTGTGGCATGCGATTCCTGATGCTGCGGGATCGGCACACTTCGCGTTATCATACTTCTCAGAAGGTGGTAGCAGCCCATCTGATATCCTAAAACGAATTATATTCTCACCGGGTGACTCAATCACCACTGCATTTCAGGAAGATAGACTTGCGTATTACCAAAAGCTCTTGCTTCCTGTCGGATATCTTCCGCTCGCGTTTCCTTTCTGGCTTATTTTCGCTGCACCTGATCTGGTCTTAAATATTTTCAGTGACCGCTCGCAGCTCCAGCAAATATACTATCAATATACAGCTGTCATCTCGTCATTTTTGTTTCTTTCCGTTATCTACGGCATCTATACGATCAGGAAGTTTGAGCCGCGTATACCGTTTCTATTCTTCAGCAGCTACCTCACGATTATGACACTGCTCGGTGCGTATCTGTACGGTCCGTTACCGGGAGCGCGCGAAGCGAATCTGGCTGCGATTACGAAACCGCAAGAGGATCGTGAGGTTCTGGATCGAATGCTGCATCAGATTCCCCTCGCAGCCAGTGTCTCAGCCAGTAATAACATCGCTTCTCACCTCTCAGAGCGCGAGCGAATCTATGTGATTCCGAACGGTATCGGGCAAGCAGACTATGTCGTAATCTATAAAGGCCGCTCGAATACGAATGCCAAAGATTCAGAAATCCTCACTGACCTCCGGAATAACCCGATCTATGAGCCATATTTCGAGAACAATGCAACAATATTCTTCAAGAAAAGATAGCCCCAACCCCTCATAGCTCTAAATTCATAATCCGATTGAAGCTCTCAAGCTTTGTGACTTTGAAGCTCAGGCAGAACATGCTACTATAAAAGGAGCTATGATTTCAGTCGTCAAAGCAAACGGAGAGATTGAGCCGTTTGATGAGAAAAAAGTTATCTCCTCAATCAAAAGAGCTCGAATACCCCAGGCGATGGAGAAAGAGGTACTTGAGAGCATTAAAGAAAAGCTCTATAACAATATTCCTACCTCTGAGATTTATGGAAATATTATTGACTTTCTCGGCAAATCATCCCTCCCGTACAGTAGAGCCTCATACAGTCTGAAACAGGCTCTCATGCAACTCGGCCCGACAGGCTATCCATTTGAAGACTACGTCAGTAAACTATTGGATAATCGCGGGTATAAAACCCTGGTGAGGCAGGTTCTGCGAGGTAAATGTGTTTCTCATGAAGTTGATGTCATTGCTGAGAAAAACGGCAAACGGGCAGTGATAGAAGCGAAATTTCATAATAATCCGGGGACGAGATCCGACGTCCACGTCGCGCTCTATACCTACTCTCGATTTCTGGATCTGAAAGACAAATACGACCTGGATGAAACCTGGATCGTCACGAATACGAAGACGACGACTGATGCAGTCGCGTATGCTGAGTGCATGCAGATGAAGACGGTAAGTTGGAGTTACCCGGGAACAGGAAGTCTCAGGGAGATGATTGAGCAGTCACGCCTCTATCCGGTGACTATGCTGACCTCGCTCTCATCAACGCATAAAAATAAGCTTCTCCAAAATCATATCGTCATCTGCAGTGATCTCCTGAATAACCCGAGCTATTTAGATATGCTGAGACTCAGTCACGAAGAGAAAAAAAATACCATGGAAGAATTAGCATTTATCGCAAATACCGAAACACAGATCCCATCCGAACGCCACCAGCTCCCACTCTGATACTCCGCTACTTCTTACCCTGTTCTTACTGACTATTCATCCAATTCTTAGTTGATGAGCTTAAGATAGAACATAACGAAAGGAGGTAAAAGGTAATGGCAACAGTTGTAAATAATCCACCGGTAACTCGCGAAAGAGAAAGCGGTGGCAATGGTTTTCTCATCGGCGTTATCTTATTGATTCTTTTTGCAGTACTGTTCTTTGTCTACGGTCTGCCATATCTGACAAATGCTATGTCAGGACCGACAGTACAGGTCCCGGATAAAGTTGATGTAAACGTCAACAATCAGGGTCAATAAAAAGATCCCCGACCTCATAGGGGGTGAAAGAAAATTGAGGAGCGAATCCCACTTCGCTAGAGAGTAGGGGACGAAAGGAGGTGAATACAGAATATGAATATTATACTTTGGGTAGTTTTCGGAGCACTGGCAGGATGGCTCGCGTCTCTCATTATGGGAACTGATGCACGTCAGGGATGGCTCACTAACATTATTGTTGGTATAGTCGGAGCTTTTATCGGCGGTTTCATTATGAACGCGCTTGGCTATTCCGGAACAACCGGATTTGATCTCTACAGTATCTTAGTAGCTGTCGGAGGCGCAGTTGTTTTATTGTGGCTCTACAAACTCGTTGCACGATCATAAAAGCAATGCAGCGAACACAGATATGACAGACCGGTTTTATCCAAAACCGGTCTGTTTTCTTATACACGCTCCTTCAAGTCTGCTATTCTCTATACGCGGAGCGAACGAGTGAATCCTGTTGTATTCTCACTGATTCATCTCCCGGCAGCATCGCTCGCTCATATCGATCTGCCATGTAGCCATTCGGGACGGTGGTTAATTTCTTCGCATAAAGCAGAAATCCGTTTCTGATCGTATGATCTCCGAACTTCTCATTGATCTCATCAGTAATCGAAACCAAGGTTTCTTTTTTTCGTTCTTCTTCAAGAAGCGGCAAGGTCAGTTCATCTTCATGCTTCAGATTTCCTGACCACACACTAATCTGTCTGATATATCCTTTAAATTCCGGGTCATACTGTACGTGCCTGAGCATTTCCGTAAGGCCTCCTGGAAGTGTACGCGAAGATTCAGGGTGACATGCAGTATTGATTATGCGAAGGCAGCGCTTAAAAAGATCGTCACCGCTATTCACATATACTTCCTGAGACAGAGTACCGCCGATCATAGCGTCACCTCGTAGAAAAACCCCTGCTGTTTTTGCTCTCATCTGCAGCCTTCTCAGTTTCAGTCCGATTTCTTCACACAGCTCATAAATATTTTGAAGAACAATTCGTTTATCATATTCATTCTGTGCAAGGCAATAATTACGACTGACTGATTTTGCGGATACGTCGTCAGTATACGACAGGACTTCACGTTCATCGATACCGAGTCCGACATTTTTTAGAAACTGACCTTCGACATGCCCGAACTCAGCTGTCAGTGCCTCAAGCGGTGCCTCACGAAGTTTGAGCAGTGTTGTAATCCCCATCATACGAAGACGTGCTTCAATTCGGCTGCCGATGCCGCAGATATCAGTCAGGTGAGCGACGTTGTATACCGAAGGCAGTGATGCAGGGGTAATGAAGAAAACACCATCAGGCTTTTTCATTCCAGAAGCGAGTTTGGCCAGCAGTTTATTATGTGAGACACCGACTGAAACAGTGATATATTCACCGACTTCCTCACGAATCCTGTCTTTTATTTTTTTGACCATCATCTCAACCCCGCCGAAGAGGTGAGCGGTGAGCGTTACGTCCATAAAAAGCTCATCGATCGAGAAAATCTCAACAGAGGGAGAGAAATCTTTACAGATACCGATAAATTTTTTACTGATATGCCAATACTTGGTAAAATCAGCAGGCGAGAGAAGTATCTCCGGACAGATCCGAAGAGCATCATGGACACGGCTCCCTGTACCGATTCCGAGTTTCTTCGCCTCTCGGGATGAAGCGATGATACAGTTTCTCCCGTTTGTCGCCGTAATCCCCAGTGGCTTTCCCCGGAACTCAGGGTTTTCTTGCTGCTGGACACTTGCGAAGAATGAGTCAAAGTCGATATGAAAGATAATACGATTCATAATAGTTCATAAAGTTATAAAGTTGTAAGGTAATAAAGAAAAGTTCCGACGACTTTACAACTTTAAAAACTTTCTACTTTATAAACTCACAGCAAACTCACAGCAGTAACCAATAGATGTAGAGTCGGATGATTTTTTTGAGACGGGGCAGTATCATGGTATTAATTTATCCGAAATTTATACGAATATCAATACGACAAAAATATACGAACTAGTACAAAATTGACAAAAAATAAAATCAGTTACTTTGTCCTGTCATCCTGAATGCAGTGAAGGATCTCATGAGACACATATGGGGCTAACTTATTTTTGAGCATGAATGATGATAGAGTAGCTCGATTCTGCCGTGTTCAGTGAAGGACTGGCTACCAGCCTTGATAGAACCGGAAGCAGAGGCGGAAAGAGGTTTATAAGAGCATCTAAAAATGATACAAGAAGTTTTGATCGGTGATAAAGCGCATTCGCTTTCGGTTGGCCGTACAGAACCGGAGCGTGAAAACCGACCTCTTTCAGTAGCGCTATTATCCTTTCTTCAGAAAATAGCTGTTTATGAAACTTGTTTCTCGGTTTTCCTTTTTTCTTCGGTTCGTATTTCTCATTCGGGACAGAGAGCATGAGGTGACCGTTCTCAGGGAGGAGGGAATACAGCTCTTGGAGCAGGTGTTCAGGATTTTCGAGATGTTCCAGTATCTCAAAAGCTAAAATGGCAGTCGGAGGTGGAAGTTTTTTCTCACTGACCATGTCGACTAAACTATCCGTTTCAAAATTATGTCGGAAAAAGGATGCACTTTCGTACTTCGGGGCTTGGGAAAGTAATGCCGATGAGGCGTCAAACCCTACATAGGTGTCGATATGTTTCCATCCTGATTTGCTCAGAACTCGTGCTCCGTACCCATTCCCGCAACCGATGTCATAGACAGTACTGCCCGGTGGAACTTGCTCATTCAGATATTCATAAGCGAACACATACCGCATGTAGTGTTCGGCTCTGATAACGAAACTACCGGTAGCGTACGGATCTACAAATTCATTAAAAAAAGTATTCTTTGACATTCGGTTATTATAGCGAATAAAAAGAGGGGGGTGCCGACTGGTACCCCCCTGTTGCGTTATCAGCTTTCAGCCGAGTCATATGCCCGATACGGACTCTTAAGAGCTTCCGTCACGTGATGACGGAGGTCTTCAAGATTTACTCCGAGATAGGAAAGGACACCGGCTGCGATACCGTCTCCCTCTTCGATAATCCCGAGGAGCAGATGTTCTGTGCCTACGTACCGATGTCGTACTTTTAATGCCTCAATTTCGGCGAGCTCGATGACCTTCCTCGTCCGGGGTGTCAAACCGATCTCACCAAAAACGATCTTGTCACCGCGGCCGACGATATGAATCACTGTCGTGTGAAGTGACTCTAGGTTCAGGCCATGCAAAGTAAGCACACGCGCGGCGACTCCATCATTTTCTCTGAGCAGCCCGAGGAGCAGGTGCTCTGTCCCGATGTACATATGATTTAGCGCTTTTGCCTCCCGTTCTGCGAGTTCTAGCACTTTTCGTGCACGCTCAGTGAACCTGACGGACTCATAAAGCATAACTGACTCCTGTGCGAAACCTGATATGTTGATACTCACGATTGAGTAAAGACAGCCCGGAAATTATACCAAAATCTGCAGGATATTGCACCTATAGTATGTGCGAGCAGTTTGGAGAGGGAATGCATAACCTCATCTGCATGAAATGCAACTCATCCATTCATGATCATTCATTGATTACAATGACAAGGAATTAAAAGAAGCCGAGCATCTTGCGAGCAGTATAACTATAAGATATAATTACTCTGCTCGTTAATAGCAGACTTCAGCAAAAGGAGTTTCACGTGGCATCAGCTGAAAAGCAGACAGAACGGACTGTCTACCTGACTCGCGCTGAGTTTAAAAAAAAGCTAAGGTCACACAGTAAGGCCAGAGAGAAGAACATACGTCGTGTTCTTCGTGATTTCGCAAGATGCGAAGTCTTACCCGGCTGGTGGCCAGATCGGCTCGTCCCGATCCGAACCAAAACTACCATCGGTTTAAACGTTTTCGGATCGTTCTACGGATCAGTCGAGTGGCGGATGCTCGGTTATTCGGTACACTGGAGGTGTCACGCAGGTGACTTCACCAGCAAAGATTTAGAAGTCAGGGGGGTGATCTGGTGGGGGATTACAGATTATTCTTACCCTTTTGACCACATACAAAAGCTCGAATCTGCTTTGAAGAACATCGAGAGAAGTTCTGGCGAGCCTTAACCGTTCACAATTAACGAGTAACCCTGGGAGGTGCCGACAGGTACCTCCCTTTTTGATATATTCATTATTCCTCTTCACCAAGCCTCAAATGCTCGATAAAGAATCTCGCGTCATCTGTAAGTTCGAGTTGTAACGCATTATGCACCGGTTCAAAGGTTATTATAATAATATCTCTATCAGTATTATCCTCCTTCATGGAGTATTAGCCTCAATTATGATATACTTTATCGGATTCTGGCATTCTCAATAGGAGTGCCCGGATGATACACATGGTGGGTGTAGCTCAGTGGTAGAGCATCCGGTTGTGGTCCGGACGGTCGCGGGTTCAAATCCCGTCACTCACCCAGGTTTTCTTCGCAGGTTGTCTATAAGCTTCGAATTAATTGAGTCAGGTGATTCCGGACAATACCTCAGCAATACCTCGATTTTCACTATAGATGTGTCACACTCTAGACCTTATGTTTGAAAGAGAATACAGGCAGGAAATGATACGGGATTGATC
>CAZOHC010000015.1:0-25686 GCA_964579845.1 uncultured Gammaproteobacteria bacterium
CATGTAAATACCATGTCGCATCAGGATCGATTTTCTTAAGCTTTTCATACACTAACGTCAGGTCAATATTCGGCATTCCTGTTACTTCGTCATCGGGACGCACTTTAATCCGGACATACCCCTTTCTCGGATCTTTCCGTATGACTAAGACATACCCCATCTTTTGCGCGAGTTTAAGAACAGTATCATTGATCGTTTCAAATCCGATCGCGTTGCCCCACTTCGTTTCAAACTGCACTCCTGTATCGTTAATCTCTTTCTCTGCCCAGATCCTGTTTTGAAAAGTATACACGAGGGCGTTCAGATACTCTATTCCTCGCTCCAGATAATACAGATCATCATCAGGCTTCATTAACTTAATCCCTTCCAAGTAGCCCAAATATGACATTTCATGGTAATCGGCTGTCGGGCTATCCCAGAAGATTTCTTTGAAATGGTCTGTTGCGACGATCGTCGAGATAATTCGAGAGACCGCTTCTTTGTCTTCATCAGCAATCTCAGCTCCTTTTTCAGATGCAATTTGCTGAGCATACTCCCAAGATAATCCTGCTCCTGAAACGGATGTGTCAAACACCTGATGATGATCAAGCGGTCCAAGTCCTGTATCAACCTGCAGTACTTCGTAGTCACCAATCGTTTCCACCGGATCACCCTCCCAGGATTTTTCCGGGGTCTCTGAGACAACTTTACCCTTTGAATACGAGGTCAAACGCTGCCCTGCAGGGACGAAAGCGACTTCAGCATCCTGCCATCCGGGAAGAAATCGCTTCAATACCCAGACAGATCCAATCGCATCCCAGTCAGGGGAAGTATGTGTCACAATCAGCCTGTTCATGTTCATGAGTATACACGATAACGTGGAGTGAGGAAAGGGTTATAACCTCTATTCATTCGTGTGAATTCAGCATGGGCTCATCGTGTCGTTGAGTGTTCTTCAACAGCTGGATGACATTCGCTGTGCCTTGACAAAAAACCTTGAATCTTCAATGATTATAAGTGAGCCGATAAAAACTATGGATATGACTGCCCACCCAAAACTTGATCCGAAACTTAAAGATACCTACGACCGGATCATGGGCACCTCAGTCGGTGTCAAACCTCCACAACCAACAGTAGCTCTCAAACCGGAGCCGACAGAAGTAGCGAACACACAGCACGCTGAGGAAAAAAACGATCCCCAGGTTGGGGCAGCTATCACTGAAGAAAAAAAAGCTCCTGTCAAAGCAGCCCCGACGCTGTCTCATATCGCTTACAACGCAGAAGAAGCAAAAAAACAAAAACAGAAAACGACTGAAAGTCATCATGCCAATCCTCAAGTTATCAGAACAGACACCCTGCTATTCCCGCTTCTTATCGGTGCAGGCGGAGTCATCTTTTTTGTCTTCTATGCCATCTTCTGGATGAGTTTCTTCGGAATGTAACTGGTGTTATGTGAGGCGATTGAGGACTTCTTCCAGAGCTAGTAATTCAGGGTTTTCATCAGCTCGTTTTTTCCATTCTACCTGTGTACCTGTCTTATTACTGACCACCAACCGAACCGGAATACCGATGAGGTCAGCATCAGCAAATTTCTGCCCGACACCGGTATCGTCGCGGTCATCAAAAAGAACATCAATTCCCGCATCTGTCAGCTTTTTATAGACTTCCTCAGCCCGTTCCCTGATAGCTGATTCTTGCTGGATGATTCCCACCAGGTGCACGTCAAACGGTGAGACTGATGCAGGCCAGATAATCCCACGATCATCATGTGAGACTTCGACAATCGTTCCCATAACTCTCGTCGGCCCGATGCCATAACTACCGAACCAGATAGGCTGCTTCTGTCCGTCTTTACCCGTATATAACATGCCCATCTTCTCAGCATACATTGTACCAAGCGGAAATATATTCCCGACCTCAATTGCGTTAAGCGATGTCACGTCCGGGTCGTTCAACTCATCATCAGTCATAACTTCTTTATTTTTATAGAATTCCCATCCCTTTTTATAGTAGATAGTATCTTCCCCTGTTTCACACGGGACTTGGAATTCATGCGTGTGCTTATCGGTAAAGACACCGCCTGATGCTTCAGCAACCTTCACATCAAGCCCGAGTCGCGTGAAGATCTTTATATACGCATCTTTTACTTTCCAGTAATAGTTCAGAAGATCTTCTTCGCTGGTATGCGCACTATACAGATCTTTCATCAGAAATTCGCGTCCGCGAAGAACACCTGATTTTGCTCGAAGTTCATTCCGGAACTTTGTCGAGAAATGATAGATCATAACCGGGAGTTCCCTATAACTTGATATGTGCTTACGGAGTACATCCATCACGATCTCCTCATGGGTGAACGAGAGTGCATATGCTTTCTCATTTTTTTCGAACTGATACATGACATCACGTGCTGAATCCCATCTACCTGTTTCGTTCCAGATCTCTTTCGGATGCAGAAGCGGCATGAGGACTTCCTGGGCTCCTGTCGCATTCATTTCCTCACGAATCACTGCTTCGATTTTTTGCTCAACTGCACGACCAAGCGGTAGTAGTGAGTATGACCCTGCCATGAGTTTATCGATAAACCCCCCTCGAATGAGGTACTTTGCATTAACAGAAACATCATCTTTCGGAGCTTCTTTTTGAGTTTTCGGGAAAAGTGCTGAATATCGCATAGAACTAGGCATAGTATAGCATTTTTCTTTAAGAGAAGAATAGACGAGATAAAATAGCTTATAATATTTTATTTTACGAATAAATAGTGTATACTATATACATATGTCTCGTACTGAACAGTCATATCCGACAGAAATTATCATAAAAAATCCGGACTTTGAAGAATCGAAAAATCTTTTAATAGGGTCAAAATTAAATCCGGACATTGAAGTTGAGTGTGTTTTGAGCAGAACAATCAACGGGCACAAAATACAGGAGCGATCAACGACAGTTTCACCGTCTGATTACCAGTATGAAGATCCCAATTTCGTGCTCCATGACCTTTTTAACGAATTTCAAGGAGGCAAAGAAGGATTAGATGCTGAGGTTATTTTCCGAAGACGCGGCTAATCTTTTTTCTTCACGGCATGACCACCGAATTCAAACCGAAGTGCTGCAACCATACGGGCTGCAAACGATGCTGTTACCTCCGGATCTGTTTTTGACCTACTTCGGAAACTCAACGACTGCTCGATATTTTCTATCGGTACATTGACTTCTTTCGCTTGGTTAATTGTCCACTCTCCTTCACCGGTCGCATTAATCTCACCTTTTATCTCCGTCAGCCTGGGATCTTTCAAGAGTGCATCTTTCGCACGATCGATGAGAAAACTTGAGACAATTGTCCCCTTTTGCCAGTTTTCCGCAACTTTGACAAGATCCAGATCATAGGGTGCTTTGTCCAATACGCCGAATCCTTCTCCTATTGCCTGCATCATGCCGTATTCGATTCCATTATGAACCATTTTAACGAAATGACCAGCCCCTCCCTCACCGAAGTATGTGTGACCACCATTCGGCATGCTCAAAGAATCTAGGACCGGTGATATATATGTATATGCTTCCCTATCGCCGCCTGCCATCATCGGATACCCATTCTCACCTGCCAACACACCACCAGACACGCCGATACCTAAGAACTTGATACCTTTTGCGTGGAACTCTTCACTCCTGCGCTGAGTGTCTTTATAGAACGCATTACCGCCATCGATGACAATGTCTCCCTTCTCGACGTAGTTTCCCAGCTCATCAAGCATATCCTGTGTAGGGCGTCCTGACGTGAGCATGACCCAAACCACTCTGGGAGGAGTGAGTGCAGCAACCAGACTTTTGATATCATCAGCAGCAAGAAATCGATCGGAGAGCTTTTTTTCTTGGAGCACGAGGCGGAATTGATTGACAATATCAGGAGATCTGTTCCAGGCAACAACTGTGTGACCGTCTGCAAGCAGTTTCTCTACCATTCGTGTACCCATTTTACCTAACCCGATAAAGCCGACTTGCATGATGATCAGTCTATTGCAGAGGATTCTTTCTGTCAAGACCCCGAAGTATTTACGCAATAAACCTCTTTCGTGGCTGTCGTAGATTTTAGTGCTCGATTTTTTTCTCTATTCACCTATAATAAAGATATGCTCAACTTTCGAAAGAGAACGCAGTCCAAGCAAATTTTTATTTTCCTCTCACTTGCACTTATCATGATGACGATAACACTGACCGTCATCCAAACAAAACAGACCCAGGATTTACAAAGTTCCGCTGCATCTAACCTCAATAACTGCACGATCGCATCTTCGAAAATCTCGAACAATGCGGATGAGAAAAAGTTGCGAAACATAATAAATACCTATCGAAAAGAGAAAAACCTCCCTGCACTTGCTTTCCAGGAAGATTTGAACAGAGCTGCTGCCTGGAAAAGCAGCGACATGATAAAAACAAAAGATATCAATCATACTGACTCAGCCAGAAGAAACTTCCCTGAGCGAATCAAGGACTGCGGTTATCACTGGTCATCGGCAGTAGAAAATCTGGCAAGTACTGATCCGCAGAATCCACAAGGTGTATTTGACGCATGGAAAAAATCATCAATACATAACAAGAACATGCTCTGTAAAGAATGTACGCAGATAGGTTTGGCAACTGAAAAGGCTGCAAACGGAGAGTTTTATTGGACGATGACAGCAGGCTCTCCTAAGACGCAAAATGATACAGAGCCCCCTCCTCCTGAAAATCCTACGAATGAAGACGAAGACGAGGAAGAGGAACCTGTAGACGATGAAGAGATTGATGATTCAACAGAAGATGAGCCGGACGATGAAGAGGAAGAAAGACAGGTAGCAACACCAATACCTGAAGTGACACTCCCACCTGCTCCCCAGTCACTTCCTGACGGAACTACTGGCATTCTCCTGCATGTTGCAATAACCGGAATTGGAGAGGAAGGAAATACGCAACCAAGAACAGTCACCCGTCCGGTAACCGTCACCATCGGAAAGAGCACGACTGACGAGGGTGTTACAGTGAACGGTTCGGTAACCTATAACAGCACAACCAATCATTTTACCGGAGCTATCGAACTCCCGTCGAGCATTCAGACTGGAGCATACATCGTCAAAGTGAAGACTGAATACTCACTTATTCAGACTGTCTCTTCCGGGTTTGTGACACTCACTGAGAAACAGACGACTAAACTACCGCAGGTTATACTCGACCCGGTCGATTTGAACGAAGATAATGTGATTTCATTTGTCGATGTCTTACGATTCAGAACTTGTTTGAACGGACAGACGTGTAACAAACGAGAGTCAGATCTCAACGACGATGGAAAGTCAGATTTGATGGACTTTAATGTATTCGGAGCTGTCTTCGGAAATACGAGAGGTGACTAATAGCAATTCCATAATTTTATAGCCACTCTCGACCGTCATTGGTAATAAGTTTATTCCCTTCTTCAGGTCCGGTACTGTTATCCTCATACAGGTGCAGCGGAACATCTTTTTTCGTAAAACCCTCCATAATCTGCGAGATGAGCTGCCAGGATGATTCCAACTCATCCGATCGGTTAAACAGCATCTGATCACCGGTAAAAATATCCAGAAGGATTTTCTCATAAGCATCGATACCACGACGACCGTAGGAATCTTTATACGTAAAATGCATCTTCACATCACCAAGGGATAGTTTGGGGCCCGGTTTTTTCGCAATCATTCGCAAAGAGATACCTTCATCCGGTTGTATCCGAAATGTAAGTACGTTACCGATCTCAGGACATCCGTATTCTCTGAAGAGGACATGACATGTCTGCTTGAACACGAGCGATATTTCCACAAAATCATCTTTCATCTTCTTCCCTGCTCTGACATAGAACGGTATATCTTCAAATCGCTGGCTGTCGACAAAAAGCTTCATTGCGACAAAAGTCTCAGTGGTAGAACCATTCGCAACATGGTCTTCTTCCCGATATGACCGATACTGTCCGCGAACAACTGATGCGGCAACATCATCAGGCTGAATCAACCTGATAGCTTTCATAGCCTGTGCCCGTGCTTCGCGTACACCTTCTTTGGTAAATGAAATGGGCTGTTCCATAGCGACCGCAGTGACCAGCTGTAACAAGTGGTTCTGAGCAACATCACGCAGGTTTCCGACACCGTCAAAGAATCTACCTCTACCGCTAATACCGTTCTTCTCAGAAATGGTAATCTGCACATGATCCAGGTACGTCGAATTCCAGATCGGATCGAAGATACCATTGGCGAAGCGGAATGCAATGATGTTCTGTACAGTATCTTTACCAAGATAGTGATCAACCCGGTAAATCTGCTCTTCTTGAAAAATCTCACCAAGCTTCCGGTCCAGTTCACGGGCATGTTCCATGTCGTTCCCGAATGGTTTTTCGATAATGATTTTCGTCCATTTATTCTCTTCGTGACCGCAGCCATCAGAGAGTTTTGTCTGATGGAGCTTGTTTAATATATTGTTATACATCTCAGGGGGTGTAGCCAGGTAGAACAACCTACTCACGCAAGCACCGACTTCATCATCAATATCCTGCAACTTCTGAATGAGTTCTTTATATCCTTGTTCTTCTTCAAATTTTCCCTGCTGGTATTGAAAATGTGAAACAAAGTCTTCCCATCCTTCTTTTTCTGAAAGATGAGAAAACAAATTGCGGAAGCTCTCAATTGAGAGATCTCGTCTGGCAAATCCATAGAGATAAAAATTTTCCGGAAGTTGGTCACGGTTATATAATTCAAGGAGTGCCGGTATAAGTTTAAAACGTGCGAGATCACCGGTTGCACCGAAGATAACCATTACGAAGGGAGATGATAATTTAGTAATTTTCATAGTAATCATTTATAACATTTGATCCGTAATAATCAACGTTTTCCCTGCAATCTCAGGCCGTTTTAGGAAACGACCCGGTATCTCTGACTCACTGCCTTCACTAAGTACGTTCTCGAGTGCTGCTTTTTTATCATCACCGAATACGAGAACGAGCAGTCTATCCAGATGCGATAGACCCAGAAATGTCATCGTGATTCGTTCACCATAACTTCCGTTCTCGTCGTGGTAACTTGATACAATATCAGTTCCTGAGTACAACTCCTGATGAGATGCTCGGAACGACTCATCAAGTGTCGGTATCCCTGCCGTATGCCCGTCGGTTCCGATACCGAGGATTCCGAATACGCTCTGGTACTGACTAAAGCTTTCTCGCAATAATTGGTCGTACGAATACGCTGTTTCCTCACGGGATCTTGTTCCGTCCAGTATCGGATGAAACGGAATATCGCGCATCGTTAAGTATCTGAGTATTCCGGACTCCTGCATCATGAGTTCGTTACTGTCCGGGTGAAGTTTACCGCCATACCGTTCATCTACCATCCCGACTGCACCGGGTTTCAATACTTCTTCATTAGCTATGTGACGATACAGTTTTCTCGGTGTACTCCCGCCTGATAACAGAAGCAGTGATCGCTCATTTACAAACTCTTTCAAAACCTCTCCTGCGACCTTTGTACCATGCTCAGCATCAGTTACTTTTGCAAATATAATTTCCTGATTCGTATACATGAGACTGTTGTTCTCTTGTAAAATATTTCTTATCGTATCCATATATCAAAAATGCCATCCTGAGTTTCCCGCTGGCCTCAGAATGACAATCGTTCATTCTCCATATTTCCTCATGTATTGAATATAACTTTACTGAAATAACTGAAAGATATCTTTAAATGTAACCAGTAAAATAAGACTGAGAAGTACTGCCATGCCGATGGTGTGTGCCATAGCCTCGAATTTCGGACTGACTTTTTTACCGCTCACCCATTCGATAATGATAAAAAACAACCGTCCGCCATCGAGTGCCGGAATCGGTAACACATTAAAGAAAGCAAGCGATAAGGAGAGTAAACCAGTTAAATTTAATAGCTGGAGGAATCGTTCTTTCGCATCTGGGATCGAGAGGAATGAACCGACGACATTATAAATTCCGACAGGCCCTGCGACAGCTCCGCCTAACGGCTCTGCAGTACCTTCACGGACTGAGACACCTATGATTTTTTTCAAAACATCAAACTGGTAAACCATCAAATTAGCAGGGTGAATAAATCCGGAGAATACCTTCTGTATCGGCGTATCATAGGTAAGAACTGCTGTTTCCATGGGATAAAAGCCGACACCGAGCGCACCTTGCCCCTCAGGAGGATTGATTCGGGGTACGATTGTATCCTCACCGGTTTCATTCGTCTCCAGATGTTGCCAGGAGATTGTAATCGGTTCACCTTTATGCTCCTGAATAAATGTCGTAAATGAATCCGCAGACTGAAATGTCTGTCCATTGATTGATACAACTCTACTCCCGGTAGGAAGTCCTGCCAATGCAGCTGGAGATCCTTCCTGCACGCCTGTAATGATTATCTGAGCTACATTTTTCTGCTCGACACCGAAAAAGTTATAATTTCCAAGAAGCGGTAATTCTGTTCTGAAGCCTGACATACCGAGAAAAATGTAATAAATTACAACCGCCAGTAACGCATTCATCACGACACCTGCGACGACTACTGCTGCCCGCTGAGAAACTGGACGGGTAAAAAAAGCCCTGTCCACGTCCTTGGTCGGAAGGTCTTTCTTCGGGACCTTTACCGATCCTGATCCGGCTTCATCCTCACCGTATAATTTCACAAATCCCCCGAACGGAAGCCAGTTAATAGAGTAGATCGTTTCACCGATTTTTTTGCCCCATGCTCGTGGAGGAAGTCCATATCCGAATTCTTCGACCTTGATCCCGAATTTCTTCGCTACAAAAAAATGCCCTGCTTCATGGATAAGAACGAGTACGGAGAGAATGAGTAGAAAAACGAGGAGTGTAAGTATCATGAACGTTAATTATATCACAAAAAACTACTGCCCAAGGACAAAAGACAAAAGACGTATAAAATTTATACCTGCATCAATTCCTCTTCTTTTGTTTTTCCTAATTCATCAATAATATCCATCGTATCATCAATGGTCTTTTGAACAGCCTTCTCTTCACGCTCTTTATCATCATCTGAGATTTCTTTATCTGCATGAGCCTTCTTAATCTCATTCATAGCATCCTGACGAACCTGTCTGACCATAATCCGCCCGTTTTCGAGTTTGTGTTTCATCATCTTACTCAGCTCTTCACGTCTCTCCTGCGACAACGGAGGAATAATAATTCTGAGAATCTGTCCGTCGCTTGATGGGTTTAAACCTGAGCCTGAGTCTATAATGCCTTTCTGGATATCTCCGATAATTGATGCATCAAATGGGGTGATGACGATTGTCTGGCTGTCGGTTACGTTGACTGTTGCAAGCTCGAGAACTTTTAGTTTGGCTGTTCCGCCATACGCACTGACGACTATATTTTCAACCAGCCCTGGGTTTGCACGGCCGGTTCTGATAGTACCGAGATCCTGTTTTAGAATTTCGAGAACTTTATCTAACTTTTGTTTGATTTCATTCTGATCCATACGTCTCTGACGATATACTACCAAGTTTCTTACGTATTGTAAATCAATAATCCGAGGAGATAGTGCGACGATACGATTCGTTACGCACCGAGCGTGAGGCGGTGGAATTTACCAATGGTGATATTTTCTCCTAATTTTCCTATCACACTTTTAATCAGCTCTTGAATCGTCATTTTACTGTCTCTAATATATTCTTGTTTCAGTAATGCATCAACATCTTGAGGATCCATAGCTGAAATCTGCATCGCAATTTCTTTCGCGAGATGTTTAAATTCTTCGGTCTTTGCGACAAAGTCTGTTTCACAGTTTAATTCGACAAGAACGCCGATTTTCCCACCACCATGAATATACGATTCTATAAGTCCTTGAGATGTTTCGCGATCGGATTTTTTCTCTGCCTTCTCAAGGCCTCGTTTCTGAAGCCACGCAAGTGCCTTCTTATAGTCATTATCTGACTCTTCCAAGGCAACCCGACAATCAGCGATAGAAGCTGATGTCTCAGCGCGTAATTTTTTTAATAATGATATATCTGCATTTGCCATACGTTTAATGTTATTCTTTCGTTTTTTTCGCTTCAGATGACTTTTCAGCTTTCTTCGCCTCAGCAGCTTCATTTTTCACCCGCTGTTCTGTTCCTGCTTTCTTCCCAGCAATCCATGCGTCGACAATACAATCGGTAATCAGCTGAATGCTTCCGAGTGCGTCATCATTTGCCGGAATCGGATGATCGATAATCGTGGGATCTGAATTCGTATCCGTGATACCGATCGTTGTTACGTTTGTTGCCCGCGCTTCTCTGACAGCCAGGTCTTCCATATGGGTATCAATAATAAAAATAGCATCCGGAATCCCTTTCATCTCAGCGACACCACCGTAAAAGTTATAAAGCTTCGCACGTTCTTTCTCCCATAAGGAAATTTCTTTCTTCGTGTATTTTGCTTTTTCAAAATCGTTTTGAAGGTTAGCGGTTAGCTCCTGAAGGCGTCTGAAATTTTTACTGACTTCTGGGAAGTTGGTAAAAACTCCACCGATCCATCGCTGTGTTACGGAATATAAACCGTCAACTCCTGCTTCCTGAGCTCGTTTTACCGCTTCTTTTACAACCGGTTCTGCTTGTCTTTTTGAACCGAGGATTACCATGGTTCCATTATTTTTAGCCAATTTATGAACGTATGCGACTGCATTATCTAAACCTTCTTTGGTTTTTTCCAAGTCAATAATGTGGATACCGTCACGAGCTTCGAAAACAAAATCACGTGATTTGGGGTTCTGGCGGGTAACCTGATGCCCGAAATGACATCCGGCTTCTAATAATTCTTCGAGTGTTACTTCTTTCATAGTGTCCTTTATTTCCTTCCGCTTTCATCATGAGCTTGTCGAAGGACCACCATTCGGTCTGGTTTAACGCTGAGCAAGGACATCAACCGAATGTGAGTGATGACGATATTATATCGTACTCTCGAAGCTAATGCAAGGGTAGGCTACGGAAACTGACTTCATTTATAACAGAAGTTATTTATAGTATAGTTAAATAACGATGCAGATTTTCCGTAGTCTGATACGACTTTTGTCCTGCACACACAAAAAAAAGCTCATACAGGGGTTACTGTTTCTAACAGTGGGTGTTTCCGCGCTTTTTTTTATAGTAGAGTCCACATCCGCGCAAAAAGCCTGCACGAGAAACAATCAATGTGATAATCCGAACAGACCGTGGTGTGTCAATAATTCCTGTGCCCAGTGTCGGGGAAATAACGACTGCGGACCGAATCAAGTATGTAATACAAGTAGTGGTAATTGTGAGGCACGCCCTACTCCGACACCGGTTCTGCCACCTCAACCGCCGCCACTTTCTTGCCCGGTAAGTGGAATCGACATCATGTTAGTCATAGATACTTCACGAAGCATGAGCGATGCAGGAGAATTTAATGCTGCGAAAGGCGCAGCGAGAGCATTTGTTAACCGTGCTATGTCTGATCCGTCACTTGGAGTTAGGATAGGAGTTGCATCGTACGGACGAAACGGAAGGGTAGAGTTGCACTTTACGGAAGTAAAGGATACTGTTACGAACACCATTAATGGTTTAACAATTGACGATAATACCGGTACGTGCATTGAATGTGTGATTTATAAAGAAGATCCCCAGGTGAAGAATGACACATATCATAGTATATTGAATCGTTCAGCCAATCGGTATCCTCCTGAAGCTCGTCATCAAGTAGTCGTTCTCATGGGTGATGGACAAACTAACTATTACTGGGACGAAGTTACACACAAACCTGAAGGACTAAATCGAACTGCAGGTACTAACCAGGCTCAAGGTGCTGTCAGAAAGATGAAGAATGCTTTCGGAGTCGATGTGTGGGTGGTCGGTTATGATATTACTGATAATGCTGCACGAAGTCATCTGATCGAGATGGCAGATGCAGGCAAATTTATCCAAGTGGCAAATACGAACGGACTTCTCCCTGTTTATAGAGATCTGGCAGGACAAATTGTTTCAGGCGGTGATACTATTTCAGGCTATGCTTTTTACGATACGAACAGTAATGGAATCAAAGATACAGATGAGCGCTTTCTCGTGGGAGAGAATATCTTACTTTACAACAGCACAGCAAGGACAAATCCCCAGCTAACGCAAACTGGCGAAACAGGATACTATGAATTCACCGGACTTTGTAATGGCACGAAATATGTCGCAGCACAGCCAAAAGCTGATGAATGGAAAATAACATCACCGGCTAGCGGTGAGCATATAGTTACGGTAAATACGAGTGATACTGTCCAGAATTACGGAAATAATAATTTCGGATTCGTGAGAATGGATAACAGGTCAGGATCAATTACCGGAACCGTATTTATCGACACGAACATGAACGGCGTCATGGATGCCGGTGAAAGGCCGTACACTGAGCCGTTGAATTTTTCAGGAAATTTGGGTATGCCGAACATCGTCGGTGGAGTTTACTCGTTTCCAGGGATTCCTCTCGGAACATACCACATACAGATGACACCTCCGAACGGTTATCACAGTACCACACCGGCCAACAGTGCATATGTTGTTACGCTCCAATCCGGTGGCAACTGTATAGTTGCGCCGAACAACCCTGCTGCCGGCTGCACGAATAATAATCTTACGAATCTTAACTTCGGAATTTCCAATTCCCAACCTTGGATGCAGACTGTCGGATTCAGCATCAGGAATGATCTTGAGGGAGTAAAAAATCCTGTTCCCGAACAAGCATCAGTACTATGTGAAGCAGTCACGATCAGGAATAGTGCCAGCGGAACACCGGGCGTCGTTTACTCCGGAGACAGCTCTGCTGATTTTGGACGGGGTGCAGCATCAAGCACGAACTGGATAGTACAAGGGACAGATTCCGTCTATACAGGGAGAGAAACGCTCAGTACATCGTATGAATCAACACTCTTGACGCTTCGAAGGAATAATGCCACTCCCCGCCCTCTTCCGTGCGCTACAAACAACTGCACGCTCAGCAATACACTCGTAGAAAGACCGTATTTGGTCGAGGATAACCTCACGATTAACTCTGTTAACTTTACGACAACAAAAGCCCTGATATTCGTTGAAGGCGATCTTCGGATACGTGGAAATATCACGGTTACTCCGGGAGCATTTCTCATGTTCGTCGTTAAGGGAAGTATTTACATTGATCGGACAGTCGGTACAATGACGAACAGATGTCCGGGCACCGGTTCGACGGCTCAGATTCAGTCGATTCTCAGTTCTGATACAAACGTCTATCTGGAAGGAGGAGGCTCATGCCCGACAGGAGACAGACAGTTAAATATAGCAGGAAGCATTATCACGAACGCAAATAAAATTTCAGGAGGCAAATTGATCAACAATAGAAATCTCTGTGGTGAAAACAGTCGTTATCCCTCGTTCACTATAGAGCCGAGACTGGATTTCCTCCTCAATGCGCCTGAATTCATGCTTCGTTCTCAGGCAAACTGGCAGGAAGTTGCTCCGTAGACATTTCGGTGAGGCTCGTCCTTTTCCACGCTTCATTGATCAAGTCATAAATTCTCTCTGGATTCTCAGCAACCACCCGCCGCAACGCTTCATCATAGACTTCGTTTCTACCTGCTTCTGCCATAAGCACATTATTGACGATAACACGGTCGTGTGGAGTCACTTCTCCAACAATGTCACCAATGGTCTCACCGTCGACCATGGGCAGGAAGGCCAAGCTCTCACCGAGTGAAACTGTATGTTGTTGTCGAAGATTCTGCTCATGATTGAACACAACAACTTCTTCATTCGCTCGTACTGGATTCATCTCAACTGAGGGCTGAGATTTGATTTCATCATGTATCGCGAGACGAGGTTGTTTTTTGCTTGAGGCCTGAGGAATGTGAGATTCTTTTCCGTTCGTGCTACCTAACCTGGCGTGCATGATCGCCTCACGGTTTTTCTGATGACTCGTCGTCCTGTCTCCGACATTCGATCTACGCCGTACAGTCTTCGATGGTTTTTTTCGCGGCCTTTCCATATGCCGAGGATTGTATCAGCGAGTGATGCACTTGTCAAAGCATCTATGGCACGGGGTATTTTATGCAAAAAGCTTTAATTTCCTTGGCTATAGCATGAAGTTTTTTATTCTTTGCGATGTTTTCCCGATAGTCTCTCATGAGTGACACCCGCTTTTCTTTGTCATCTTTAGGAACCTCGTTCCCCTCGACTTCCCGTATCGCTCTGTCCATCCATTCTGCAACGCTTCTCATGTCTTTTTCTTTCATTCCTCTTGTCGTTAAAGCTGGTGTTCCGATGCGGATACCTGATGCATAGAGAGGTGGCATAGTGTCTCCAGGCACACCATTATAGTTGACGACGATCCCTGCCCGCTCGAGAGCTATCGCAGCCACCCGTCCGTTCACGTTCTTATCCCGCAGGTCGATAAGAAGGAGGTGATTATCAGTTCCGCCGCTTACTACTGCGTATCCCAGCTTCACTAACGCTTCAGAAAGTGCTTGCGCATTTGCGACAATCTGTTTTCCGTACCTTTTGAATGCAGCAGATTCTGCTTCCTTGAGTGCGACTGCAATCGCTGCAGTCTGATTATCATGAGGCCCACCCTGCAATCCCGGGATAATAGCAGTTTCGATCTTCGACGGGAGCTTCGAATCTCGAGCTAAACCTCGATGTGTCACCATGATCATCGCACCTCTCGGGCCGCGAAGTGTTTTATGTGTCGTCGTCGTTATGACATCAGCATACTCTGCTGGGCTCGGATGAGCACCTGCGACCACCAGCCCGGTAATGTGTGAGATATCAGCCAGAAGCCATGCTCCAACCGAATCAGCTATCTTACGGAACTGCGCGAAGTCTATGATTCGGGAATACGCCGTAAAACCGCAGATAAGCAGTTTCGGTTTTTCTTTTTTTACCTGTTTCTCAATCAGTGCATAATCAAGCTTTGCATCTTCTCCGAGATCGTAATGAGCAAAGGTAAAGAGTCGTCCAGAAAGACCGAGTTTATGCCCGTGAGTAATGTGGCCGCCGCTTGCAAGTGATAACCCCATGATTTTATCACCGTTCTCAAGCATTGCGAAGTACACAGCCGAATTCGCAGGACTTCCGGAGAGCGGCTGCACGTTCACATACGGAACTTGAAAAAGTTTTTTCGCTCGCTCAATTGCGAGTATCTCAACCGAATCAATAAACTCATTTCCCTGATAGTAGCGCTTCTTCGGGAATCCTTCAGAGTATTTATTCGTCAGCACCGTTCCGAGTGCTTCCATAACAGCTTGAGAAGCATAATTCTCAGATGGAATCATCTCAAGCACATCATGTTGACGCTTCTCTTCTGCTTTTATGAGGCTATAGATCTCAGGATCCGTCTGTTTCAGATGTTTCATCTAACCAAATATATAAAATTTCCTGAGCAATGACAACTGGAACGAAGATACGACAAATATATTAATGTCGATCAAAGAGAATATGCGGGAGATTTTCTTTTTGTGTTGCCCCCGAAATAACAGTGAACTGTGTCCGCTCATAAAACTCGTCCAAGGTATGAGCACCGACATACGCCATAGAACTCCTCAGTCCACCACTCAGATCATCGAGAATATCCCGCACAGAACCGATGGCCTGTACTTCAGTCGTAATTCCTTCAGCAGTCCGGTGTTTACTTCGTTTCACCTTATTATCTTCCATGTACGTAGCAGATGCTTGACCACGAACTATTTTTTTTCCATCTACCACTGCTCCCGGTGTTTCTTCGGCGCCGCCGAACATTGATCCTATCATAACGACTTTCGCACCTGCTGCCAGTGCTTTCGCAACATCTCCGGGATAATGAATCCCACCGTCTGCTATAACAGGTATTCCGCTCGCAACCGTGTCAAGAATTGCTGCAAGTTGAGGTGTTCCGACACCGGTTTTTATTCGCGTCGTACAGAGTCCCCCGCCTCCGATACCGACTCTGGCGATATCTATCCCGTCTTTTTTGTACTGCATCGCCTGTTCGTACGTTGCGATATTTCCCAGTATAATCGTCACACCCAGCGCCTTCAGTTCGAGTGCTTGCTTTCGTACAGTATCAGTTCCCCCGTTCGCAACATCCAAAAGCAGCACTTCTGCTCCATTTTCGATTAATTTTTTTGCGTGATCCATACCGCCTTTTAAACCGACTGCATAAATACACGGAACTTTATCACGACTCAAACGTTTACAGACTGCGATACTGTCTTCGACCGGATTACGCGGCAGCGCAGCTATCGCTCCGACGCTATGAAGCGTCCTCGCCATTTCCTCACCGGTAATCGTATCCATCGGGGCTGAAATGATCGGTAATGTCAGCGTGTACGGACCCAATCGGACAGACGTATCCACATCTGATCTGGAAATGACTTTCGAGTTTCTGGGAGCGATGAGTACATCATCATAAGAGAGAGACATGGGATTAGTGTGAGGTAACTCAGGCCACTCCTGAGTTTTACCGAGACCGCTGTAGAAAAATTTCGACATACAGGGAAGATTCGCTCTCCTGTAAGAGGATACGCCTTAATAAAATCATTGTCAAGAAATCAATCACTTCTCCAGTTCCAGAAATGTGTAGTGATAATTATTTGAGGTCCCTCGTTTCTCATAAACTTTCTTCGTAAAACCCGAATAGTCAGGAAAATACGTATCTCCCTCCACTTCTTCATGGACAATCGTCAGATACAACTTATCAACAATCGGCATCGCTTCTTTGAACACTTGTCCTCCACCGAAGATAAAGATTTCTTTTTTTTCATGCTTTCGTGCTTCCAGAAGTGCATCAGCAAGTGAGGAGACGACTATTCCTCCTTCAACGTTATATCCGGAATCTCGGGAAATAATAATATTCACCCTGTTCGGAAGAATCCGTCCGATCGATTCATAGGTTTTCCGCCCCATGATAATAGTATGTCCCGAAGTCACTTCTTTCATCCTCTTAAAGTCATCAGGAATATACCACGGCAACCCCTGTTTCACCCCGATCACATTATTATCAGATAACGCAGCAAAGATACTGATTTTCGGATTATTCATAATTCCTTCTTTCATTCTGTATATAAGTGAAGAATCTCATAGGTAGCGTACCTAGGTGTATATTTTATCCTCGTTCACGAGGACCCCGCCACATCAAAAAGTATTGCTTTTATCATAAATAATTATACGGCAATCGGCGCTTTGATAGCAGGATGTGATTGATAGTTCTCAAGGGTAAAGTCTTCATACTGAAATGAGAAGATATCTTTTACTTTTGGATTTATAACCATTGTAGGAAGTGAGTATGGCTTACGAGAGAGCTGTTCTTCTACTTGACTCAAGTGATTGTTATAAAGATGAGCATCTCCAAAAGTATGAACAAACGTTCCGGGCTTCAGATCTGTTACCTGTGCAATCATCATAGTTAATAATGCATAAGACGCAATATTGAACGGGACACCGAGAAAAGTATCAGCACTTCTTTGATAAAGTTGGCACGAAAGCTTTCCGTCGAGAACATAGAATTGAAATAACGTATGACATGGTGGTAGACCTGACTTTGTCATTTCTTCGATGTCTGAAACATTCCAAGCACTGACAATCAAACGCCTTGAAGACTTATAACTTTTTCCTGATGCAACCTCTCTAATATCGTCTATCAATTTACTTATCTGGTCAACCTCGCGCCCATCAGGAGTTTCCCACCGTCGCCACTGCACTCCATAGACTGGCCCTAATTCTCCCCATTGTTTTGCAAATTCAGAATCATCTTTAATTTGCTTAATAAATTCTTCCTGACTTAGTTTCGCAACTTTTCCTTTTTCTGCCTGCTGATTATAATATCTGTACGGCCAGTCATCCCAAATATGAACGTTATGATCTACCAAATATTTAATATTAGAACTGCCTTGAAGAAACCATAACAATTCGTGAATAATTCCTTTCATGAACATTTTTTTTGTAGTTAGAAGAGGAAATCCTTCCGATAAATCAAAATGCAGTTGCCTCCCGAACACACTGATTGTCCCAGTACCGGTACGGTCTTCTTTACCGATCCCATTTTCCATAATATCTTTCAATAAATTCAGATACCCTTCTTCAGAAGTAATTATTTCAGTCATATACCGATTTCCTTTCGTACGATCCCCATTATCTCATCATGTACAACTTTTCTTTCTCTGTTAGCATTCACGTGCTGCCAACCATACCGTTCGCCTAACATCAGATGGTTTTCATTTGCTTTTTGCCAGAGAGCATCATCTGTTTCATTTCTGTGGCCGGCTTCCCTTCCTGTTTCGAAACGCTCTCCTTTCAGCAGTATCGCGATATCTTCCTTACGAAGACCATCATTCATTTTCTCAAGCCTTTCAAGTGGCACACCCCGAACTAATCCCCACGCAATTCCTGTTCCATTATAATCTTCTGCAATAACTGAGGTTCCATCACGTAATAATCTCTCTAGCTCAGGTTCATAATCCCTTCTATTCTGGACATATGTTCGCTGCAATTCTTCTTCAGGCATTGAACCTCCTCCTCGTATAATTGAATTTATTAAAGGACCGGTAGGTTCCAGGTCATAAATAGGATATTTTATCCGTTTAACAGGAATCTGTAAGTCATGAAGCGCTCTTTCAAGCATCTCAACCTGTGTTGATTTTCCCAAATTATTCGCGCCATATATAACAATTAATTTTCCAACCATATTATCCGGTTGATCCGATTCCTCCGCGACTTTTACCTGAAATCGATTCAACTTCCTCAAAATCTACTTTATCTATTCTTACAAAACAACCTTGAGCTAAGCGCTCACCTTTTTCAATAACGACGGAATCATTTTTGAAATTAAATACCTGAAATAGCACTTCATCCGTATCACCGGAATAATCCTGGTCAATAATCCCTAGACCGTGAGGGATTAGGAGTCCTTTTTTCCTTGGTGTGCTCGACCTTGGAACAACGATAAACATATATCCGGGTGGTGTCTCGATAATGATATTACAAGGGATTAAACCCAAACTTTGAGGCTCTATTGTGACCTCTTCCCTGGATAATAAATCAAAGCAGACAGAGCCCATGGTTTGGTACTGAGGTAGAGGGAGTGAAGTATCAATGCGTTTAATTCTGACTTTCATCGGCATGTAGTTTTTAAATTAAAAAAAAAGTTTTTACAAGAGGTATTACTGAAACAATTCTATGATACCAAAGTTGACACTAGGAAATCTTCTCTTCTATTACCTTTAGCATGTTCTCTGTCGTTTCTTCAATAGATCGCTCCGCATCAATGACGACAAATTCTTCCGGAAATGCTGAAAGAAGGAGTCTGTACCCTGCAATAATTTTTTCAATTTTATTTTTCTTCTCATAGATTTCCGATTTTCCGCCACGATGCCTCATCCGCTCCATCGCGACATCAGTCGGGATATACAAATAAAACGTGATATCTGGAGAGATAAACTGATTATACATCGACAGTATTCCTTGTGCTGCGAGGATAAAATCAGCAGCATGTGCTGTATCGGCAGGAATACCTTTATCCAGCAATCCGTACGGAATCGCTGACCAAAAGCTTCTATGCGTAATAACTATGTCACCCTTTTCAAGTGCAGGATAGACAATAGACGCATGGTTATCCGCACGATCTGCTGACATGAGGTACTGGAATGCTGTGGACGGTAATTTGACCTCCCCGCTGAGAAATTTTCGGATAAGTTTCCCAACAACCAGTGAATCATTCGGTTCACTTGTCGTTACTACAGTGTGCTTCTTTGATGAAAGATAATTTTGCAATCTTTTGACCTGCGTTGTCTTACCGCTCCCGTCAGGTCCTTCGATAGCAACATACAGTCCCGGATATGGATTCCGCTTCAGGTCGATCGTAAAATCCAGTTGATAACTCATACTCTATTAGCATAAATCCCCCGATAACAGTCAGGAAGATTGCCGGCAATCTCCATCATAACATCATCAAGTATTTTCTTCCCTACCTCTCGATGAGGTATATCTTTATACTTTTCAAGAAGCTCGTTCGTATAGAGAGGCCGACCGAACGTTACCGTAATTGGAAAATCATTCGGCAACCACTCACCTTTCGGCAAAGCCACTTCAGTACCGGTAAGAGAAACCGGTAAGATTACCATATTCGGTCGCCTAAAATACCCATGAACATTTTCGTCGACTGACTCTATTTCAGGCTTTGTTCCTCGTGATGCTTCAGGATATAAAACAATTGTCTTTCCTTCCTGCATCGACGAAACGATGGCTCGTGAACCTGCTCGGTTCATTTCAAACTTTTGTTTTTTTTCTTCTTCAGTATTCGCCGGAAACGCGGTCGGCCAGACAGGAATCGTCGGAACCATTTGATTCGCAACTTTTGCAGCTTTATTTTTTTGCAAACTGATACCAAGCGGGAATACCATATTATCAACAACATCCCGATATCCGTTACGAATGAGTGCCTGCATTACTGCAGTATGATCGTAGTTTGATAAATGGTTTGCATTTACCATAGACTGTAATTCCCGGGATGCTTCTCGAAATTCTTCCACATGATCCAGCCCTTCGGCTAGTATCGTCGGAGTCCGCAACACAGAGATCGCTTCAACTGCTTTTGTAACATACGGTTTTGCCGGAACGACAGGACTTTTCTTCTCCGGCCCACTGGGGATAGTAAACGAGGGGGACACTCCCCTCTCTATTGCTTTTGACATAGGAGGCTATTTTAGCAGAAACCTAGCAGATTTGTTATTTCTCCTGGTGAATCCGGGATTCGTCAGGACCTTTTTGACCTGAGTATTTCGCATTTTTCTTCATATAATACGGAACATCAGCAGGACTTGAAAGTTCATTAAACGAGAGTGAACAGATACGCATGCCTGGATACAATGCGACCGGCATTTTCCCCATGTTCGCAAGCTCCAGCGTGATATTCCCACGAAATCCGCATTCGATATTCCCGGCGGTTGAGTGAATGATGACACCGAGTCGTCCGATACTGCTTCGCCCCTCGAGCGTGCCGACCATGTCATCAGGAATTTCCACATGCTCGATAGTCGTACCTAGCACAAAATCTCCGGGATGAATAATAAATCGTTCCCCCATTTTCACTCTAATTTCTTTGGTGACTTCTTTCGTCGCTTCGCGATCGAATGGATCGATGAATGCGAATTTACTGTAATCGAATACTCGAAAAACTGTCCCGAGCTTTAAATCAATTGAGTTGCTGCCCAGCTGTTCCGTAAGATCGGGCGATGGTTTAATAATGATTTTTCTTGTCTTTAAAGCCTTTTTAATATCGCGGTCTGAAAGTACCATGGTAGAAAGTCTAGCATAGGAAATACCTATTGACAATCGTGCAAAAAACATACTAAGGTAGAGATACCTATGAAAAAGGCTGCCCGCAAAACAAAAACAACCTCCAAAACTGCACGAAGCAGATCCTCTAAAAAATTCCTCTCCATGAATAAGCGTACTGCAATTATTGTATGTGCAATCCTCCTCGGCCTTATTATTACGCTTTTTGCTGTACAACAACAACAAAATCTCGTCCAGGAAGCAGCTAGACGTGATGATTGTGTTACCGATGGGACAGGAAGAAATGCTAGATCAAATGCTGACGGCGGTGGAAGCGGAAAAGACGGAACTGCTACGACCTCAAACCAAGATGGTACATTCAATATAGGTAAAATCAATTCAGAGGGTAATACACCGAACAGAGTTATTATAAACGGTGAAGATGTGTCCGATCAGTACAACAGTAACGGAAGCTCAACGACCAAAGTCATCATCAACGGAAAAGATGTTACTGACCAGTATCTGAACACCGGTGACCTAGATGGTACGACTGTCATCACCGAAGACAATTTTGTTGACGGACAGGATATAAATACAGGAGGCAAAACAGGAGGAAATAATAAAACTGAAATTAATATTGACCGGAGCGGTAAAGATCAAACCGTCGACAAAAGCGGAACTGATGGAAATAGTGGTAGTGGCAACGTAAACTTAGATGATTGTGACCGAAGCACAGATAATCGCAACACGAACCGCAACACAAATAGAAACAGTCGTGATGTCAGAAATAATGCCAGTCAGAACAGGAAATTCATCCAGGAATTCAGACAGAGTATTCTCTGCCGCATCTTTCCTTCAAACTGTGCAAAAAATAAAAAATAGATCTGAATTGACAAGCGCATCGATAATCCACTACGCTGAATCTAGTTCATGAAAAGACTATCCTCAAAACTCACCGACGTAAAAAATCGTGTACTCACCAGACTGTCTTCAGCAAATAAGCTTCCTATTTTCACTCTTTCAATAATTCTCGTCGGGCTCATCATTACGATTATCGCAGTACAACAACAACAGATCGTAACGCAGGATGCTGCAGAGATATGTGAAGACACAAGTAACACAACAAAGAAAAATAATGTAAAGATTAACGAAGACTCCCCGACAGATTTAGCAACTGCAGACTTTATTAAGAGAACAAAAGGCGGCAAAGTGGAGGGACATCTGGTTGTCCGATATAAGACAGGACGATCGAAAAATTCGGTAAACGAAAAGATTAAAAAACGCAAAGGAAAAGTAAAACGAAGAGCAGATCGAGTAAGGATAGAAGTGATAGAAGTTCCCAAAGGACAAGAGGCAGAGACCATTGCCGAGCTAGCAAAGGATCCGAATGTCGAGTTCGTCGAGCAGGAAAACTATATCTATCCGGGATCTATTCCGAATGATCCGGATTTTGACGAACAGTGGTATTTACACAACACCGGCCAAACCTCAGGAAAGGTGAATGCAGATATTGATGCCCCTCAAGCATGGGATAAAACCCGTGGGAGCAATGATGTAATCATCGCAGTACTTGATAGCGGCGTTGATAAAAACCATCCGGAGCTTCGCGGCAAAATCGTTGCTGAAAAAAGCTTTGTCGGCGGATCAGCTGAAGACAAACACGGACACGGGACAGCCATGGCAGGAATTGCTGCTGCGAGAGGAAATAACAACGAAGGTATATCAGGAGTTTGCCCTGAGTGTTCATTGATTATTGGAAAAGTCATAGAACCGGGCGTAGCTGGTACTGATGCGAATTTAGCAGAAGGAATCGCTTGGGCAGTAGATAATAACGCGGATGTGATCAGTATTAGTGTCGGCAGTGTTATGAGATCTCAAATTCTCGCAGCTGCTGTCAAAGAAGCTGTTGATAAAGGTATTGTCGTTGCTGCGTACGGAGGCAACTGCGGAGATCAGAATTTCGCGAATAACATGTGCTCTGAGCAGAATCAGACTATGTATCCGGCAGGGTTTAGCGGTGTTATCGGTGTTGCCGCAACTGATCACAACGATGAAAAAGCTTCATTTTCCAATTACGGTACAAACATTGATGTCGCAGCGCCCGGAGACAATATCTATACGCTGTTACCGAATAACGGTTATTCCTCAAGAAGAGGAACCTCAGAAGCGACCCCCATGGTAGCAGGACTTGCGGGGTTGCTTATCTCGCAGGGGTCAACAGGCAGACAAGCGATTAATAGGATCCAAAATACCGCTGACAAGATAGACGGCACAGGATCATACTGGACCCATGGGCGGATTAATGCTGCAAAAGCTGTTGGGTCCACTTCACAAGAGCCGACCAATACACAAAAACCGAAAAAACCGACGAATACACCAAAGCCTGCGAAAGACACAAAACCTACATGTCGGCCGGAAAAAGACACGAAAAACGATAATAAGAAAAATAATCGCAACGAGAGAAACAATAATAAAAATAACAACAGGTCAAACCGAAATAACAATAACCGTAGCAAATCAATAAATAACAATAAGGAATTCTATTGGGAGTTCAGAGAAAGTATCATGTGCAGAATGTTTCCTTCCTCCTCTCAGTGCTCAAATAAAAAGAAGTAGTCCGGGAGTAGACAATGCATCTCTGCTTATCTTGACATTACCTCAGGAACTTATTACGCTAATAGTATCTGGATACTGTAACAAAGCCCACAAACCAAGAACCTCCGAAAGCGGAAAAACCAAAACCACGCCCGAAGAATTGGCGTAAATTTACCATACCGGCACTCCTCGCTATTCTCGTGGCAATTCCTCTGACAATATTTCTCACACAACAGGAACAGGATATCAGGCAGGAAGCAGCAGACTCACCGGCTCCTCGCGCATGTGTTGCAGGCAACACTGATACCTTCCTCGTTATCGACAGATCAAATAGTATGCGAAAGGAAACCAGCAATAAAATTAAGACTCCGAGAATTAACTTTGCGAAACGGGCTGCAGTCTTATTCGTAAACACCATGTCGCAAGAGACAACGAATTATATCGGAGTTGCCCAATTCGGTAAAAACGGCGGTACACCACAGAACCTCACCAACAACTATACCCAAGTAAAAAATGCCATCAATAAACTCGAAGCAGAGGGGCCGATAGGTACCTGTCTGGAATGTGCGATTTTGGCCGTAAATGAGAGAATAACGGAACGTATTAAAAGCGGAAATACAAATAAAAAGTTCGTCGTTATATTGAGTGACGGTAATGCAAATGTCGTAAGGAAAGGAGATGGATCCTTAAGTGATATTGATAAAACCGTAGGAATCAGGCAAGCACGACAAGCTATTCTCGCAGGACACAGAAATAACGGAACGGTATTTTATACCATCGGGTTAGGTCAGGAAAACAATTCTGACGGTCGAGAATTTCTCAAAGAAGTTGCTGCCGCAACAAAAGGTAAATATTTCTTTGCAGCTAATGCCTCACAACTTGAACAAATCTACCAGGAAATTGCACTCACCGTCGGAAAAGTATCTGTCTCGGGAAAGGTATTTGAAGACAAGGATACAAACGGTATCTTTGATCCGAAGGTTGATGCGTCAATGTCTGGAGTCACGGTAAACTTGAAGCTTGCTACACCGAGTGCATCGACACCAAACAACGGCCTCATCGAAACAACGAAGAGTAATGAAAATGGGCAGTACACATTCTCAAATCTCTGTGCTGACATGTACCATGTTGAACAGGAAGAACAGGATGGCTACTATCTGACAAAACCTGAGAACCCACCATACCATGTGATCGATGCAGATAAATCGTCGGCTGACTTTACTGATAAAAACTTCGGCAATGCGAAAGGTGAAGTTTCCTTTACCTTCAAATTCGCACTCCACGGGATCGGAATAGCAGGAGATAACGTTCTCCAGAGACCGGGACCATGTCAAAATTTCGGTTTCAATGAAGAAGCATGTTTAAGTAATCAAAACCCGCGCCATCCGAATAGAAAGTTTACTGTCGAGGTCATTGATAGTGTTAATAAAGCTGTTGCAACAATAAGCGGAACAATGACATATAACGGGAGAGTTACAAACAGCAGTAACTCAGGTATATTTACTGCAGACGAAAAAGTAGAAACAGGGCTCAAGAGAGGAAAATACACCTTTAAGGTGCATACTCCGATGTACCTGAAAAAAAATATAATATTTGATGAAGAAATTGAACTGAATAAAACATATGATTTGCCGCTGACAGATCTTACGTCATCTGATGTTGAGACTGTTAGTAGCCCAAACAGATTAACTGTTTTGGATTACAATATGATAGTACGTTGCTATACCCCACCGACACAAACCCGTAAATCATGTAATCCGACTGATGCTCAACTCGTAGATACAGACGATAACGGTTAGAATAATGAATTCGATATAAATCTATTCCTCAGGGATATCAGTGTTCAATTCG
>CAZOHC010000016.1:0-25563 GCA_964579845.1 uncultured Gammaproteobacteria bacterium
GTTATTATTTAGACTGAGTGAAGAGTCAGGAAAACTCTGGATCAAAACAGCATGTCAGAACCATCAGCTCATCAGACTTTCTGAGAAGCTGAATTTCTGTAATCCGACAGACTGAGTATTCTGAGTTAGTTGAAATTATTAGTATGCTGCCTACACATACGAGAAGACTTTTACAAGTCAGCGTCCTTTTGTTAGGTTTTTTTGGGTTAGCGTACTTTACTCCGCCTGCATTCTCCCAAGTAGCTCCACCGTCTGAACCGATCTCGTCAGGAGTTGCAACCATGATTCAGGTACAAGACCAGAACGTTGAGGAGGGTGATATCATTACTTTTTCATCTTCCGGGTACAAAAAAAGTACAATTGCTCATGATTCCCATGTTTACGGCGTGGTTACCGAAAATCCGCAGGTCGTCCTCGAAAATCCGTCATCTACGAACTCTCATGCCGTTATTTCATTCGGTAAAGTGTATGTAAAGGTATCAAACCAGAACGGAAACATACAAGCAGGAGATCTTATTACGACGTCAGACATTCCGGGGGTCGGTCAGCTCGCGAAAGAATCCGGCTATGTCCTGGGAACAGCGATGGAGAGCTATTCTGATGAAACTCCGGGAACAATCCTCGTGGTCCTCAACATCGGATTTAATACCAGAGCGACGACCGTCAGCAATAACCTGATTCAGAACCTAAAACTCGCACTCTCAGCACCCGAGGTGAGTCCAGTGAACGCGCTCAGATACTTTCTCGCAACTGCGATCGTCCTCATCGGCTTTATCTTCGGTATCGGTTTTTTCGCCCGTGTCTCAGCATCCGGTGTCGAAGCAATCGGCAGAAACCCGCTCGCCAGCAGGTTAATTATGTTCAGCATGATCTTCCATCTCTCACTCGCGCTCGTCATTATCCTGGTAGGTATTGCTATTGCCTACCTGATTCTAATACTCTAGAGAGAGGAAGGTCTTCGGTAAAGAAGTTCGTATCGTAATGAGGGAACGAAAATCGTTACCAAAAACGAAACCGGCATCGATACCGTCGAACGAGTAACAAAAAATTATATGGAAAACAGCATGTTACCGATCATATTTTTACTGACACTCTGCCTAATCATGGGTGTGAGTTTAGTGATCGTAATTCAGGATTTGTTCAAATTGGAAAAACGCCTCCAGAAAAGTGAGCAGGAAAACAGTGGCTTTAAAAATGCGCTGCAGAAAGAAGCTGATATTGTTCTGGAAGACGCACATAAGCGGGCTATGCATATTATCGATGAAGCCAACAGAAAAGCAATGGAGATCGTTTCCTCATCAGAAGCATATAACACAGAGGCAAAACAAGCACTCCAACAGAACCTCGCAGCAGTCACCAAAGCTGAAACCGATCAGATCAATCGGGTCGGCAATGAGATGCTTGAGACATACCGCGAAACATTACAAGACGTCAAGAAAGAAGGAGACGAAGTGATAGCTACTATATCAAAAGATCTCGAACAAAAGGCATCCGCAGAAGTTGCTGAGTTTGCAGAAGCGGTCAAGCAAGGGACCATTGCCTCACAAAAGATTATCCAAGACAGACTGAACGCAGAGTTCCAGACAGCCAAACAAGAAGTTGATTCGTATAAACAGGCCCAGATGAAAAAAGCGCAGGACGAGATTCTGGAGTTGGTCAGATTTCTTACAGAGTCAGCTATCGGAAAAGGGTTAACGATTGAGCAGCATCAAACACTTGTCACTGAAGCACTGGAAGAAGCAAAAGCACAAGGAGTCATCAGATGAAAAACTTCTCATACGAAAATATCCTGCAAGACGTGCTCACGGTTGAAGATCTGCATTTGGTCTCATCAGAAATAGATATGCTCATCACGAGTGTATTTAAAGCAGATCAGGAAGCATTTAAAAATGCACTCAATGACAAACTGCATCGCAATCTATCAGACTCTATCGCTCACTCACTTTCCGTCCATGAAATTGCGTACAATGATTACACGTCACTGCAGCGCTATTTCAACGGACTCAAAGAATTTCTCACAAGCCTCCCTGTTCTCCAGTTGACGCTCGCCTACATTCCGAAGAATGAGCAGCTTGAAACGATTTCTGAGGCAGTACGCCGTCAAACCGGAAAACCGGTAATTCTCCAGATTCATCACAATCCACAGATGCTTGGGGGTGCTGTTATCACGTTTGAAGGAAGATACATTGATCTGAGTCTGAAGAAAAAACTCACAACAGCCTATGAAGCAAATCGGGAAGAAATACTCAGAATGCTAACATGAATATATCAGAAAACTCTGATTACTCAGAAAGTCAGACATCGATTTTCCGAAATTCCTGACATTGCGACACTCTGAGTTTTCCGACACAATATTATGACTCTTTTTCAACAATACTTAGAAAAAACCGGCGAAATGGGAATGATTACTGAGGTAATCCACTCTATCGCGCATGTGACAGGCCTCCCTCATGCAATTCCGCATGAGATCGTCCTATTTGAAACAGGAGAGTTCGGACAGATCCTCTCACTGACTCCTGCATTTGCTGAGATTATGGTCTTCTCAAAAAGTCCGATCAGGGTCGGAACCAGGGTGACGAGAACAGACCGCATGCTTGAAGTACCTGTCGGTGAGGAGCTCCTTGGCCATACGATTGATCCTTTCGGCGCAACCCTTGATCAGAACAAGCCATTTACCAGACCGCAGCAGGTTCGTCGTGTCGATATCAACCCGGGCGGTATCTCAACCAGAAAACGAATCGGCACCCCGTTTTTTACCGGGGTTACCCTGGTTGACCTCATGATTCCTCTGGGAAAAGGTCAGCGCGAGCTCCTGATCGGAGACCGAAAAACAGGAAAAACACATTTTCTGATGCAGACTTCCCTGTTCCAGGCCAAACAAGGTACCCTCGTCATCTATGCCGGTATCGGGAAGAAAAAGCTGGAGATTAAAAAAGTAGAAGAGTTTTACGCCCAAGCAGGCATCGCAGACAGAACCATTATCGTCGCGTCGTCATCACATGACCCTGTCGGCGTTATCTACATGACACCGTATACAGCCATGGCGATTGCTGAATACTTCAAAGACCAAGGACACGATGTCCTGGTCATTATGGATGATCTTTCAACTCATGCGAAGTTTTATCGTGAGATCTCACTCCTCGGCAAACGTTTTCCGGGCAGGAACAGTTATCCCGGCGATATCTTCTATACGCATGCGAGGTTGCTTGAGCGTGCGGGTAACTTCATCACGAAAAATGGTGAGAACAGTATCACCTGTCTCCCGGTTGTTGAAACAACCCAAGGAGATCTCTCAGGGTATATTCAGACCAATCTCATGTCGATGACTGACGGGCATATCTACTTTGACATTGATTTGTACATCAAAGGAAGAAGGCCTGCGATTAATACGTTCCTCTCCGTTACTCGTGTCGGAAGACAGACGCAGTCAGAGCTGAACCGGTCAGTAAGCCGTGAGTTGAATTCATTCCTCACGCTGTATGATAAGATGCAGAATTTCGTACACTTCGGGGCGGAACTGACGACCAGTGTCAAAGAGACACTCAACCAGGGAGATAAAATTCTCGACTTTTTTACGATTACCTCAGAACAGGATATCCCGCAAGATCTCCAGCTCATCCTCTTCAGTCTTCTCTGGCAAGGAGCATGGCAGCAAAAACAATACCTTGTTATGAGAAATGAAGTTGCGACTCTGGTGAAACAGTATGAATCAGATCAGTCATTCCGTGAAAAAGTGCTGGAAGTTGTGAAAAAAAATACGACCTTTAACGGGCTGTTAAACGACGTCAGTAATCAGTTCTCGCAGTACACTGCTAAAACCACCCCCCACTCGAACACAAATAATGAACAGAAAGCAGAGCAGCCATGATAAATAACAAGGAAATCCTCGATGAGATACAGAGACTTTCAACCTTCCATACGCTGGTTGAGACCTATGAAGAGATCGCTGCTTCCCGCATGCGAAAGATCAGAACCTCAGTACTTCAGAGCCGCGACTTTATCTCTGAATTGGGGGGTATTTTCACGGAGTTAAAAGCCAGTTATAAACAACAAGTCGACAAACTGGTGAAACATAACAAACAACCGGAATCAGGAACTGCCTTTCGTCGCCACAATCAGAAGACATTAGTCCTCCTGCTTTCTGCCAACACCGGACTGTACGGAAGTATCCTTCAGACAACAATTGAAGCCTTTAATACATACGTTAATGAGAACGACTGTGATATCGCCATCATCGGACGATACGGAAAAACCATGTTTGAGAACATGAGCCCTGAGAAAGCCTTTCAATATTTTGACTTCCCTGACCAGACGTTCACCCCTGAGGATACGAAAGCAATCCTCGCAAAGATGCTGACGTACAGTAATATCTATGTCTTCCACGGTAAATTTGTCAGTATCGTGAAACAGGAACCGACGATGGATGTTATCTCGACCGAGCAGATAGAAGGCAATGAGCACAGCCAAAAACAAGTAAAATATTTCTTCGAGCCATCGCTCGAGCAGATCTTGGTGTTTTTCGAAGAAGAAATTTTCTCAGCTGTTTTCGAGCAGTCAGTCCACGAATCAGAACTCGCGAAGTACGCATCCCGCATGGTAACGCTTGATAAAGCGACGCTGAATATTAAAGATCGGGTGAAAAAGGTTGAGAACATGCGGCGACAAATCCTCCACCGAACCATGAATAAGAAGCAGCAAGACAGCCTCACCGGGATAATGTTGTGGGGCAAATAGTATCTCGTATCTGGTATTTTGTATTTTGAATATTCGCTCTATACTAGATACTGGATACGAAATACAAGTTACTATGCATCCGACAGGAAAAATCATCAGTATTCAAGGGCAAGTCATCGAGGTCGAGTTTTTGCAGCACAAGCCCGCAAACAACGACCTGCTCATGCTGTCTGAGGATAATGAGGTTAAAATGCAGGTCTACAGTTCATCAGGACCGTCGACATACTACTGCATTCTCCTCTCCTCGACACAGGAGAAGGTATATCGTGGTGCGGAAGTCGTCAATACGAACCAGCCGATTCACATTCCGGTCGGGAAAGAAGTCCTGGGTCGCGTCATGAATATCTTCGGTACGCCGCAGGATGGCCGTGGGGATATCCCTGCACAGGTTGCTTGGCCGATCTACCGTGATACCCCTGTCTATACAGATCTCGCGACTGACCAACAATTACTTGAGACAGGGATTAAAGTCATCGACCTCTTCTGTCCGATTATTAAGGGAGGAAAGGTCGGTCTTTTCGGAGGCGCAGGCGTCGGAAAAACACTGCTCCTTACTGAGATTATTCATAATATCGTCCAGGTGAATAAGTCACCGAACCAAAAACAGACTCTGTCCGTCTTCGCCGGTATCGGTGAGCGTACCCGTGAAGGACAGGAACTCCATCAGTCCCTCGAACAGGGCGGTGTCCTGGCCAATACCACCCTCATCTTCGGCCCGATGGGTGAAAATCCTGCGATCAGATTCTTAACCTCATACGGCGCTGTCACCGTGGCTGAGTACTTCCGGGACACCTTGAATAACGACGTGCTCTTCTTCATCGATAATATTTTCCGCTTCGCACAAGCAGGCAACGAACTGTCACTCTTGACGAATACGATCCCGTCAGAAGACGGGTACCAAGCCACGTTGAATTCAGAAATGGCGTCATTTCATGAACGACTCGCCTCGACCAAAGAATCATCGATTACGACTTTTGAAGCGATTTATGTTCCCAATGATGATATCCTGGACCAGGGTGTGCAGGCAGTGCTCCCCTACCTGGACTCAATCGTCATCCTCTCAAGGAACGTCTATCAGGAAGGACGACTCCCGGCGATTGATATTCTTGCCTCAACGTCAAGTGCACTCAGCTCGAAAATCGTGGGGGAAGATCATTATTTTGCGAATGTGAACGCGCTCGCACTTTTGAAAAAAGCTGTTGAGCTTGATCACATTGTCTCGCTCGTCGGCGAGTCAGAACTGTCGGCCGAAGATCAGACACTCTTCAAACGCGCGAAGAAACTACGCAACTACATGTCACAGAGTTTCTTCGTTGCTGAAGCACAGAGCGGACGACCCGGAAAATATGTTCCGATTAAAGCCATGATTCAGGATGTCAATGATATTATCAGCGGCAAGTATGACCAAGTCACTGAGGAGAAGTTCCTCTACATAGGAGAAGCTAAAGAAGCCGTCCATGTTTAACAGTCCTACCAAATCAACACGGGAGATTTCCCTTACCATCAGAAACCGCAGCGTGATCGTGTACCGGGGTCCGGTAAAAGCTGTCACCTCGTTGAACTCCAAAGGAAGGTTCGATGTCTTACCTGAACATGCGAACTTTATCTCAATTATTACTAACTACATTATTATTCATAAACCGGACGGTACCGAACAGGAAATTAAGATCTCACGCGGCGTACTGAAAGTCGACGGAAACGCTGTCTCAATCTACCTCGGTGTCGCCCCGGAAGTCAGTCAATAATATAAACGTCAAATCTATAATCTAAAAAACAGCGTATCAACTCCGCTTCGCTTATTTCAAGTCCTCGAATGCAATTTATTTTTACGATTTACGTTTTATTTTTTAGGTTTTTGCAAAACTACAATCTCTACTATAAACATATCAATCTCTACCAAAATTACTATCACCCTATGGTTTTTTGAGAAAAAGGATGAATACCTCTTGACAGACATGTGATACTTTGTTACCTTATTATCAGTTAATCAACATATTGATTAACAAGGATTACCAAGTACCTACTCAGTATATGGCAAACGATAACATTTCAATCAATAATCTTCCTGATCTCCTCACAGTACGTGAAGTCGCATCTGTTCTTCGAGTCTCTCCATTAACAATCAAACGCTGGGGGAAAAGGGGTAAACTCCCGGCAATCAGAATCAACTCACGAGGCGACCGTCGCTATAAGAAAGAAGCCGTGCTCTGGCTTCTCGGGATTCAACAAAAAGGCGGAGAACTCTAACGCAACGTCATAGTTTAAGTGGTTACATCGGTGAATGATTGAGCAAAGGGTAAGCCAATCATTTAGCTATGTAACCAATTAATGTATCCTCGATTAAAAAGTGTTTTTATAACCAAATTATCCTAATAGGGTTATTTATCCTCCAACTAAAGTGTTCGGTAGCCATATCTATTGTTCGAACGTAGTCGAGAACACCAACTCATACTTCTCCACTCATTCCATTCGGTCGAAGGATAAACACTAATGTTCGAGTTCCCTACATATTGTTCGAGCGTAGTCGAGAACAAAAATCTTACCACTCTTTCGACCACTTGCCATCAATGAGCATCTTTTTCTTCTTTTTACTCCAATCTTTAATTTGCCGTTCTCTCTGCCTTGCAATCATCAAGTCATCATGCACCTCATGATAGACAAGTTTTTTAAACCCATGCTTCATCGTGTACTTCGAGCCTAGTCGAGAACTATGTTGTTCCATTCTCTGTGGAATGCTCCAAGTACATCCTGTGTAGTAAGTACCATCTAAGCACTCAATAATATACACATACCACTTCCACTGACCCATATAATACGTTGAGTATACCCTTTTCTCATGCATTGCGATAAGTAGAAAAATATACTTATTGTTCGAGGATCTAATCTATTGTTCGAGCGTAGCCAATTCAAACTAGGCGTAGTCGAGAACAAACATTATTTATAAACTTCTCGACTCGTTCTACTCGCTCGAATAATATGGGAAGAGAGAATGTAAAAACCCCTCACCGGGGCTATTTCGTTCGATATTTTTCAAAAGATAAAAGGCCGGGGGCATCACCGGTCAGAATCGTCCGCCTATCGGCGGATCCTTCCTCCCGTCCTCCGCCTTATGGCGGAGATAAAGTGCCTCCCGGCCTTGCCGCGCCTCACGCGGATATCACCAGTAGGATGTTACAGCAGGGGTTTCCCCTTCCCTGCGTTCTGCCAATACTGCTTCGATAGCAGTATGGAAGAGCTGTTTTTGCTCCTCTGTAAGGACCCAGTTCCCGTAAACATTGGCAAACTTTGCCATCTGCTTACCGAAATACGTGTCGTTCCGGGACATTGCATGTAGAATGTCCGTGGGGGTCTGTTGGGCGATAAACGCCCAGTCAAGATCCTCAGAAGTCGGAACTGACTTCGATGTATCGGACATGATTCGAGCCTCCTTATCTTTCTAACGACCGACCGGAAAATCGAAAAGCTCCCGAAGATTCACTTCAGGGAGTGACAAGTTTCCGAAGCGTGCTTGCTCGCAGATTGCGAGGTATTCGGCAACAGCTTCACGCCGCAGTCGCTCAGACTTTTTATCTGAGCTGTCTTTCGTGCGTTTCAGAGTCTCTACCGCGGTCTCGAAATACGCAATGATGACGTCCCTCGAAGGTGCGCTCTCAAGAAAGCACCGCATTTCAGCATGCCTTCCCATGTCTACCAAGACAAGAGAAGTCAGAACGGTGCAGTCCTCATGTGGATCGCCTGGAAGCATTGTTAAGCCAATATGTCGGCTCTCAACCCGCTCGGCATCGATCTCGTCATCGGTCATGAATCTCGCTTCAACCACGACTTTCCTCCTTGGATGACTAACCAGCACCAGTCAACACTGACTGACGACCTCCCAATTATAAGTTTGCATTACGACGCACGAGATAAGAGTTACGAATTCATAACTCATGTTTCAGATCTTATAACGAAAAGGCCGCCAGCCAGTAGACTGTCATCCTAAAGCGAAGATGAAGAATCTCGAGATTCTTCACTATCGTTCAGAATGACAGTGAAAGAGGTTCATTTCAAGGTACTAAACCGAAGAAAAACAGGTAGAACTGCCCATGTGCGGCATAGATATACCTGCTTTCACGACTTCTATTATACCATAGGAGTAAAGATAATTCAATATTATAGGTTTATTTCTGAGGCTGATTTGTGAGGGTATGGGGTACTCAAAAAATAAGGCCGGTGAAGTATACCGGCCTACGAATAAGGGTGTCCCCGCATATATGGGGACATAAATTCGTGGGCGGATCGAGCGATGCTCGTTACTTCCCGGCCCGAGCTCTACCTGAGCTCATCTATCTGGTCATCTCTTACCGCTTGTTGCGTCGGGCAACACGGTTGTTACCCTTGGCGCGACTGCGGCTGCGGTTCTTCTTCCGCTTCTTCTTCGGCTTCGGTCCGCCACAGAAGCCGCGCTTGGGCTTCAGGTTGCCGCAGCAAACCCGCCCGGCCTTCTTCTTTCCGTGCTTCTTGATGCACTTCCTCGGCGGCCTGGGGTTCGCCCGACAGATGCCGTCCTGCCCATTCTGGCAGGGGCCATATTCGCCGCCACACGGACGACAGGTGTACCTGTCGTTCTTGCAATGGCAAGGACCATTCAGGTCACACGGCTGGAAGTACTCGCCGTCCGAGCACACCACGGGAGGCTTGCAAGTACCGGACTGACAAGTCAGCCCGGGGCAGCAACCATCGTTGCTGTAGTTGCCGTCGCACGCCTTTCCCTGTGGGATGCAGACCTGACAAGTACCGTTCACGCATGTCGCGTTATTGCAGCACTCGTCATTGTAGTTGCCATGGCAGGACGTACCCACAGACTTGCAGTCGCACTTACCGTAAGAGCCGCAATAGCCCGAACAGCAGTCCTCGTGCTTATCATACCCGTTGAAGCGACAAGTCACGCCATTGTAGAGGCACGTGCTACCGGCCAACGTCTCGTCAACGGAAACCTTGGTGGCAGCGACACCGCCGAAGATGACACCGAGAGCACCCTTCAGGATGCGCTTACGTGTCAGCTTTCGAGACCCGAAGACTCGGGTCAAGTCGTCGAATTTCGTGTGGTCCATGTGGACCCCTCCTTCTATTCCTATCCTGTCAACATTGACAGGTATCTATCCCCGCCGACTTGACGGGAATGAGAGAGCGGAAACGACGAAGTTGCCCTCCTTTCAGAGAACGAAAGCGTCGGGACGAAAACCACATAGGTGTCTCGACTAAAACGTATGACAAATGCCCGGTCACACGACAGGACATATCCTCTATCACCCGTAATCCTAGGGATGATACAGGACTTACTTCCGGTAACACATTACCGAGAGTAAGCCCGGTACCACCAGCGGAAACGGGAGAACGAGCATGTCTTAGCCCCCTGTCATTCATCAATGCAGTGCAGAGAGTTCAGACGGATTCAGACACGGTACATGAGGCATACGGATTAAGAGTAAGTTGCCCGCCTTAATCAGCGGACATCGCAGAGAGATGACCTGAGTAGTAGTGACAAGTTACAAGCGACAAGTAATAAGAAAACAAATAATTCATATCACGTATGGCCTTTTGCCTATCACTAAATACCCAAATAACTCCCTGCGAGGAATCTCAGTTTTCAAAGAACGAAAAATCTGAGGCAGTAGCGTATTGTACCACTCCATGACCCATCGAGTCAACTATGGGCTCAAAAAGAATGTACGATATCTGCATATAAAATACAGTAGTATGCATTACAATCTTAATCAGCTGTCCATAGTATCATGAAGAGGGCCAAAAAAATAACCCCGTTCTCACGAGAGAACCACGGTTATTCGTTGCTTTGTTCTGATACTGAGTTGTTCCTTACATCCGATGCCTATGAGGTGTCCCGGAAAAAATAGCTGTAAAGATAGACTTCACATTATTTCCGAAACGGAGCACTCGCCATCATAGTGCATGCATGTATCTATACCTGAGGCATAGAGAGTAACATGAAGACATTTTTTATATTCAGTAGATATCTGTGTATATATTTCATGAAAATGACCTGAGGTCTCACCTCCTTTCTTGCCAGCCATAGTTTTATCGAGGACTGGTATGATCCGCCACAACCAAACAAGGCGAATCTATTTTCCCAATAAAAACCCACGCCCGATTTTACAGGGCTGAGCTGTACGGTCGTACAATGTCTCATGCTGCATGAGAATAAGCCCGCCCAGGCGATCCCACAACAGACCCCGAAGACACCGAAGTCTATACGACAGTACTGGTCGGCCTCCCCTGTACTTTCTTTCGAAAATACAAGGGAGCCGCAGTATTCATCCGCTAAACGGTCTTTTTATTAAGCGTATGATGAATACTCTTAAGAGCTTCATCTGTACGTAGAAGCGAGGGAAAGACTTCCCCTTCTCCCGCTCAAAAGTCTGAGACTTTTGGTAATCCGTCCTGAACGAATTACGACTACGATACGTTCCTCGCGCAACATTTTGCTATGCTGATTGTTGTTTTAGTTGCGCGGACGCTTTCTGACGTTATTTGTCCATTCAGCTAGATGCATACGGCACATCCCGTGAGAATAGACCTCACCGGATTTCAGAGAAATAAAGGTATGTTTGGGGCACCAGGCACAGACCTGGACGATTCTCGGGTGACGAGTACTTTTTTGTCTCGATTGCGGTGTAATTTTAATTAATTGACTCATAGGACAGTTGTTAGTACACTTAAGAAAGGCTGAGTTACTGACGGGTCTGATCGCCTACCACAAGTGTGTACTTAGTAAACCAGTTCCCCAAGTGCCAGTCAATTTTTTTCACAAGACATTAACTATTGCATAATGATGTATATGATTGTATAAATAAATCAGGTGAAAATTCGAAGCACGAAACTCGAAATACAAAACAAATTCTAAAATAAAAGTCTTCAAAACTGTTTCGGATTTCGAAATTTGATATTCGGATTTCTCCGCAGGAGCTTTATGGAAAACTTTTTTAACGTTAAACAAGCAGCCTTTATTCTCAAAGTTCACCCGCTCACAATCAGACGGTATATAAAAGAAGGACGACTGAAAGCCGTCAAAGCAGCCGGCAATGTCAGGATCAGGGAGAAAGACCTTCAAGAATTTAATAAAGAGTTCACGCCAAAAGAAGCCCAGCCGAAGTCCCCGTTCCGGATCAAACCGACTGCATTCAAAACATTTAACCAGGACGACCCGTTACTCAGACTCAAAGGACGAGGAGCGAGTTTACACCTATCTGTATAGTATCAGGGGTCACGTATAAAGAAGTAAGGGAATCTCTGCTTTATACTATATACGTTCCCCTTTATACTACGTTTATCTATGGCTTTAATTAGTAAAAAAGTATTTATCGAAGCAAGCATTCTGTGTGCGTTTGTCGACCGTGCACACCCCAAGCATGACCAGGCAGCTGCTTACTTCAGGTTTTTCGCTGAGGAGGAATATCTCGTCTTTACTGACTATTATTCGCTGATGGAAGCGTACCTAATCATTTATAAAGAAATCAGCCCGTCACTTGCCAAAGACTTCATGCGGACGATGTCACTGAGTAATGTGAATATACTCTATCCTGAAGAACAGGACAGTAAAGTAGCACTGAAAGCACTCGTTAATTACCAGTCAACGGATCTGACGTTTCCGAAGGCACTCAGTGCTGTTCTGGCACAGAAACGCGGTATCACGCAGATCTGCACCTTTGACTACCTCCATCCCCTCTTCGGCCAAGCCCTATTTTATTTACCGATCTGATCTTTCGTATTTCGTCTCACGGTTTCGAAACTCGTTTCGGTCAAGAGAAACGTCCTTCGTCACCGACTCACGATACGAGCTTCGTGACCACTAACGCCTCACAAATATAACGACAGAAAACTCGGTGTTTCAGACAGTCTGACATGCTGATGCATCTGACTATCTGAGTTTTCTGAGCCATCTTAAATGCATCAATACACTAAGCAATAGGTAAAAACATAAAGCAATATATCACTTTCACATTATGAACTTTACAAACCTTATAACTTTATAACCTCTCCCAAGAACGAAGAACTAAACAGTAGCGTGGACGGGGACTTTACGGAATTCAGGTTTCTTCAGTTTTTTGAGCCCCTCAACGAGCATGAAGTATTTATCAGGATTCTGTTTCGATAATTCATAGAGGTCTGCTTGTTGATATTCACGCATATTCAGTCCTACCTGCTTGAAGACACTGGAGGCGACTTCAACCCATTCTGGCTGATTAAGCCGTTTCATAGCTTTCTGAATAATCCGGGGGTTATTTACATCACCCAAATAGCCGAACCAATACGAGAGATAGTTTGGATCCTGTAGTGCACCGATAAATCGCTTTTCATTCTGTTCATACTCGACAGTGAGTTTACTTTCCTGACACAATCGAACACACTCAAGCACTTCGTCTGTCTGATCCTTCAGGTCCGGAAGTGAGACACCCTGTTTCGCAAGAATCTCCCGTGCTGAGAGTTTACTTTCATCAGCCTGACGGATCGAAAAGAGCTGCGCCAGGAGCGAAACTCGCTTCAGATGATGCTCAACTGATAGAAATCCGACCCGCATGTCTTCACGAAGAAGTGCAGGATGTCTGTTAATGGTGTAGGAGAAGTTCTCAAGCGTGTTCATGGCTTTATCTTCCAGATGTATAACAGACTCAATATCTTGGTTAAAGCGTTTTTTATACAGATCACCATAGTACCGTTTTATGATGTCGAGCATGAGCTCTGCCTCAGACGGCCATGCGCTCAATCGTTTTTCCGGTAATTCGTCCTTCACCCATCGACACATCGTCCGTCCCCCTGTTAACACGATTTCTTTCGTAAGGCCGGTATAGAGTGCGCATCCGGCAGCAAGTGCATTCTGTCTTCCCCACTGTTTCAGGGCAAACCATCCTGTCTTCTGCCAGTTGATGATCGTCTCATCACGGAGTGACGCTTTCTTCTCGTCAGAAAGTGTCTCGTCTGCCGCAATTTTCTCAAGCTGCGCGAGATATCTCGGCTGGTGCATAATCCAGAAATTCGGCTCTTCGTAACGATGGGTATCCTGTTGATAGTTTTCCCATGCACGTTGTTGCTCAGGGGTAGCTTCAGTCGGAAGCAGGATCGGCTTGATAGGCCCCTGTCCGAAGACAATCGTCACGTCAAATTTGAAGAGTTCTGATTCTTTTGTGGTAGGTTTTGGAAGTGGTTCGTCAGTATCACCGTAGGAATGGGCAGATAACATGGAAATTTTTTAGATAACCCCCCTTATGTAATAAGTTCGTAATAAATGAGTAGTAATATTCATCGTACGAATTAAGTTAAGCCCAAACACGTAGTAATGTCAAGCTGAACATAAATAATTGGACAGAAAAATATGGATTCTTACGAAATTCTTACAAAAAGAGGTCTATGCTTCAATCTGCATCTGAGGTTTTCCGTTAACATACCCGACCTGAAAAGTAGTAATGATACGATGATCCATTCCTTGAGAGATGAGGGTTCCTGCATGCCCGACGAAAAGCAATGACTCCCCGGGGAATTCTTCCCGAAGTGACAGGAGCGCCGGAGTAACCCGAGCGCGCACCTCGTTCATCGATTCTGCACCTGGCACTTTAAAATCAGGCTCATCGATTATCGGTGATAGGTCGGTCATCTGTGCCAGGTTAGGATAGGAACGTACCATCTCAGGATCCCTGAGGAGGATTTCGAGTACTTCAGCATGTGTTTTCCCTTCAAATATTCCCCATTTCCGCTCATGTAACTCAGTCTTTGTAACCATCGGTATAGCAGACCAGTTCATATACTCCATTAATCGCTCTGCCGTCTCACCGGTCCGCTTTAGCTGAGTAACAATGATCCTGTCAGGCTGGTTGAGGTCAGCTGCGTGGAGGCGATCAAAGTATGCAGTAATCCCGTCCTGAAGAAGCGGGTTATCTATGTTTCCCTGTATGCGTTTTTCGATGTTCCATGCAGTCGGACCATGTCGTATTGCCTGAATAGTGACAGTTTGCGGATCAACTTCTTTAATGGAGGTATGTTCATGTCGTGCGTTTTTTTCAATCATAATTACTGTACCTCGACAAAGTTATGATAAAGATAAATAAAAATTGCAGCAGTCCAGGAAAATGAATCGAATCCGAGTGCTTTATCATCTTTATTTTTTTGCGATAATTGGTGCTGCTTCATCGTCGGATCATAATACTCATAGAACCCTTGCTCTCGTATCACATGCAGTGTCTTCTCGACAATTTCTTGCCTCAATCTCTCAGCAATCGGGTTTCTCTGGCGACCTAAGCCTTCGACTATAAACAGATTGGTGATCGGCCACGTCGGGCCTCTCCAGTAACGCATAAGGTCAAATTTCGGGCTGTTAAACGCTGTCGTCGGAACCGGAAATGGGGTGGCATATTCCTGCGGGTTCTGCAGCTTATTCAGCAAGCCCTGCAAGATATGGTCAGGTAAATCCGGAATATAGAGCGGAAGAAACGTCGCATTCGTATCCTCTCGAATCATGATGGATCTGCCTTTCGCAACATCCATATCAATGAACTGGTTAAATTCAGGATTCCAGAGTGATAATAATGCTTCTTTTGTTTGGTCAGCCCACGTACGATATTTTTCGGCATCCTGAGTTCTCCCTTTCTTCTCACACAGTTCTGCCAGACATCGATTTGATTCGTACCATAAACTGTTAAAAAGAACATCCTGAATGGCAAACGGTGATTGTTCTATAATCGTCGTATAGTCCCATTGCCATTGTTTGAAAAGATCAACCAGGTGAAGATACCGGTAATAGTCCTGTGGTGTCGGACGGTGTGCTTCTTTCCCTACTTTAATATCAGTTCTCTGTTTGCTAAGCTCTTTAATCCGTTCGGGGATCTCCGCGAGGTCGATCCGCTCCATTGATTCGTCAAATCTGGGTGAGTTATCTGTCCCGCTTTCCCATGGGTGAACGATAGTGAGTAATCCAATGTCTTTCGGATCACGAAATTTTTTAAAGTATTCATGATCATGGATGAGTTTTTCCAGTACTTCGTCAACAAACTGCTCTGCCCTGTTACGATCCGTGTCCTGTTCATAGAGATACAACACACTTTTGGTTATAATCGGCGGCTGCGTTATCCCTGAGGTTGTGATCTGGCCGTTCGCGTAATTGCTCGTCCCCCAGACCTCAGCGCTCGGAAAATACTTTTTCTCTTCCGGATTAAAGATCATATGAGGAATCATACCGTTCAGCCACTGACCTGCAAAGAGTGATCGGATCTCGTCATATGCACGGTCAGCATCGACATGAACAAGTCCCATGGCATGGGTGGCACTGTCCCATTTCCATTGGTGGACATAAAACTTTTTTGAGGGTACAGTTCTGCGATATAAGGTATCGTTCAGCGAAACTTCATATTTATTTTCTTCAAGAATTTGCTCAGCCAAAGCGTAGGTTTGCTTGAGGGAGTCACTGTTTAAGAGCGGTGTTTTCATAGCAGCGAATGATAGTGCAAGTATCATATCACGCTCCGTAGTATTTACAATACCGAAATTATGTAAGAAGCGGAATCAGTTCCTTCTCGATGAGCTCTTGGAGATTATACTCTGTTCTGACTTTTGCATGGAGTAATCCTTTGGTATCACATTCGAGGGATGACTTGATCCTATCTGCAGCTTCCTGAGGACTCACTGTTACATAGTCTATATACGGCATACTGTCACCTCCGAATTCTTTAAAAACATCTAAGTTCGAGGCGAAGACAGGTGTTTTTAGAAGCATCGATTCTAAAAGAGGTAATCCGGAGTTTTCAGACTTCGAGAAATAGAACACAGCATCGCTGATAGTATAAAAGGCTCTGACAGTCGGATGTTCGATGACTCCGGGTACTTTTTCATTCAGCAGGACAACCGTATCCTCAAGCTGCAAGGTCTTAATCTTTTTCTGAAGATCCTCATAGTGATCGCCTATACTCCGGTGTACCGATGGCTTCCCGGTAATAACATATTTTATCGTGGGGAAATCTTTTTTCAGTGCTGCAATGACGTCCAGGCTATAGAGAAGATTTTTACGCTGCAGTATGTTCACAGGAGAGAAGATGAGTGGATATGACTGCAGGAGCTGTTCCTTGAGCATAACTTTCCATATTGCTGCATCCAACTGAAAAAACCGTTGTATATTTATGCCGTTCGGAATAATCTTTATCTCTGAAAACGGTATCTGCATAATCTCACTGAACAGTTTCCCGAAGTTCTCTGAAATCGCGACATAGGTCGCACCTGAAACCGGAGTCATCAGTAATGCTGTTTCCATTTCATTCAGTGAAACTCCTTCTTTCTTGGTAATAATTTTCTCCTGGTCTATAAATGTCTGATCATGCGCCCAAACGATGACTCGCTTTTCAGGATGTTCATCTCGATACGTTTTAAATGCATGGATAAACGGTAAGTTATGAATAAGTGTCAGCATATTATGGACGATAATAACCTCACGGTCTGCTAACTCATGATCTAGAATTGCCTTTATCTCAGATGCCAGATTATAAAATGCATCATCGACTACTCCTTGGCTGACAAATCGTTCCTGAAGCTCTTTATCTTGCGCCATAACTGACTGCAGACGAGGATACACCCGAAGTGATACCGCAGCAACAGATTCTTCCCCACTCCCTGAAAGGACGCGAACATCATGACCGAGGGATGCGAGTGCATGCGCTTGTTCCTGCATTAAAATCTCGACGCCACCCATACTGGGCGGATATGAATAGTGGAGTAATGCAATTTTTTTCATGGTAAATATTTCCTTATGTATTGTCGTTTATAACTTGTCTGAACAATTGTTCATAGTTCGTAACCATGCGATCAATACTGAAGTTCTGAACGACATGTTTACGACAGTTACGGGGTTTAATCGTATCTATCTTCGCTAATGCTTTTGCCAGTCCCTGTACTCCCTCTTCCGGATTAACCACGAATCCCGTCTGGCCGTCTTTTATAACCTCTTTAACTGCCCCCCGGTCGAATCCGATTACAGGTGTTCCACAGCTCATGGCTTCGGCCATCACCAGACCGAACGGTTCTTCCCAATTAACCGTCATGAGAAAAACTTTAGCTTTCTGCATAAGTGCGACAACTTCTTCTTTCGGTAATGGCTGTTCTGAAGAAATATCTCCGATCCATTGAATTGTATCTGAGAGATGCGGTTTTACTTCCGTATCAAAAAATTTTTTGTCTTCGACATTCCCGGATAATTTTAACGGGGTTTTTGTTTTCTCAGCCAGTGCGATCGCCCATTTCACTCCTTTCGGATCCATGTACGTTCCGTCATCATGCTTGGCTTTTGATAATCTACCCAGCCAGAGCATGTAATCTTCCTTCTTCGGCTCATATGCATAGAGGTCAGTATCAATCCCGTTATGGATCACGACGTTAATAGGAGCCTTGGTGAAGCCGCTTTTATGTGCATAAGAAATAGAAATCAGGTTTGTTTTCTTAAACGCAGCTAACACTTCATCCAAAACAGGTGTGGCCTGGACATGGATCGTAGTTACCATCGGTGTTTCGATATGCTCACCGGTATAAAGCGTCATCGACTCAGGAAAAGCATGGTTATGGATGATATCGAATTCAGGTGCGAGTTTCTCGACTTTTTTCGCCAGAAGTCCGTAATAAGCTGTTTCTGCATGAAACGGATTTTCAAATGCAGGAAGTTCCACAAACCCTTTCGGAATGACAGGGATAACGTTTACTCCGGGAATAACACTGTCAGCCGTCCCGAGAAGCGTCACCTCATGACCTTTCTCTATCAATCGTTTGGAAAGCTCATAAATCATGCGAGGACGTGAAGCAGTACTTTTCGGTGTGATATTACGTTTTAGGAGTGAAACAACAAGAATTTTCATAAGTAATTATAACATTTGAAGCAATTTTCTATGAAGTACATACTGCTGTAGTTATTAAATAAAAGATAGTGCGGCTTGGGGGAATCCCCCAAGCCGCATGCGAAAAGTAGTCAGTGTTAGTTGCGGGATTCCTGTCGAACTGTATACCTGAAATACCGCAACACTTCGCGTGTGCTATCAGGCCACCCGTGAGGCATCTCCTCGAGGATCCATTGGGCGATATTCGGCCGAGGGATCGGTCCGAAGATAGACCGAGCCAACTGCAGGAAATCCGGATTCGACAAGTCACACAGGTAAATCCCGAATGACTCCAGGTACCCCGGAAAAATCCTCTGAAGATTGTGAAGGATGCGCTGTAGCTGCACATCACTCTCTACACGAGCAAGATACGTTACCCAATACTCCGGCACTTCAAGAAGCAGACGGGTAAACGCCTCCTCCTCATGTGCCCTATGGGCATACGTTTTCTGCTCGACGCCCAGCTGACACCCGTAGAAGCCTGTCCTGTCTTCAGGATACCGCTCAAGCGGAATATCCAGCATAGACAGTTCTTCGATGGCATGGGCAGTGTCTTGAGTTAACTCTCCCCTCTCGACCGCTTCCCGAATTACAGCGTGTGATCCGAAACTAGCATTCCAGGAAATCCCGAACAAATCCATCAAAAGCTCGAGGCGTTCGATGTGGTAGTTCGTCCCCAAGAGTTGAAATCGAACTTCATGATCATCTTCTAGGTAGAGATTCATGAAGTTTACGAGATTCTCAAGGCTGTTCGTGCTGGACTGTTCCAGTCGACAAACCTCGGCAGGAACACCGTAGGAGATAAGTTGACTCAGGATGAGCTCTGCTTCAGACGCATACGCATCCCCACCTGTCCTACCGCCCATAATGACGATCTCAGACGATACACCATTGTGGTAGAGGATCGCGGCCGCGATGGCCAACGAGTGTCCCCAAAAGTTCATGTCTTCTGTGCCGGGAATCGTCCCGGCATCTTCTGCTTTAATCCGCGTGAACCGGTCAATGACCGGACCCTGTCCGAAAACGAGCAGCGGTGAACTCAAGGAATTGCTCCTTTACTTACTGACTGCTTTTCAATGTGCTGAAAGCGGCACGTGCCGTTTCGAAGTAAATTATAGCATAACTATAGGATTAAATCAATAATTTTATGCCTGGGGAACGCTGCTGTGGAGCTGCATCATTTCCTCATAGGAGGGGAGATTATTCCTGTGCTCCGGAGTCGTGAGTGCGACACCTTTATCCATAATGCGTTGGTATGTCACCGGGTCTTCTTCGGCAAGTTTGAGTAGTTCTTCCTCTTTCAGTTCACTGAAATTCAGACCGACTTTGAGAAATTCCTGCTGCATCGCTTCCCGCCACTTTTCGTTTTTAAATTGTCGAACCACTTGGACAAAGACCTTAGGGTCTTCTATTTTAAACAACCATCCTGCCCAATAATTGGCATATTTTTCATCCTTCAGCCCTGTCACCAGTACATCCTGGGCTTTGATACTGTCACTGACTGAGGGATTGGTATCATCCATCAGCATGTTCATGGTATGAACATCCGGAATATCTTTTCGCTTCAGTGCCCGTTTCCGAAGATACTGCTGAGATGAGATACCGGCGTCCTCAGTAACATGCAGTAGAAACCGTTCAGCCAGAAGCAGTGCTCTACTTCTCTGCCAGTCAGACGCAAAGAAACCAATTTTCTTATTTTTCGCTCTGAGCTCATCCGGGAACGTATTTAATGAGAAGACGATGTTATCGAGCGTATTTTTTGATGCTTCCTCAACCAGTAACTTCGGCATCAGCTCCTCTGTCAGAAACTGCCTGTAAACCTCTTGTGTAAACTGCTTATACCGCTCCTGTTGTGAGTCAGTAACAGGAACAGCGTACCGCTCGGCAAAAAGTCTGTGCAGCGTTTCCTGACTGTATGCCCGACTGAAGAAGTTCCACCCTAATTCTTTAATAATATAGTCACGCATTAATGCAGCTTCAGATGGCCACTGAACCGAATAGTTGATGTAACGCTCGACTTCTTCTTCCAGTGCGTCTGCTGCTAACTGCTCCTTATACGGGAATTCCTGCAGGTACTGTTTCTTAAACTCCTCACGTTTCCATGCAGGCAGTGTCCGTCCTCCTGTCAGGATCAGCTTTTTCACCTCACCACGGTACAGCGCACCTCCTGCTGCCAGTGCATTCAGTTTGCCGATTCTTCTGAGTGAGAACCGACTGTTTTTCTGCCATGCAGATCGCTTTTTCTGTATCGCGTTTTTTTTCTCGACAGCAGAGAGTACAGAGTCTTCTTCGATAGCAGTGAGTTCACTGAGGTATTGGTTGCCGTTCAACAGGTAAAAATCCGGCTGTTCTGTACGAAGTGGATCCTGATGAAACGCTTCCCACGCAGCCGTCTGCGTCTGGGATGCTTCACTAGGTAACAGGACAGGCAGATTCGGCCCTTCCCCGAAAACGAGCGCAACATCAAACGGTGTGTCGGAGTCAGAAGCATGATGCGTAGGTCTCTGCATAAAAAATTCCTGCCTACTATCATTCTATACAAGAGGATCGGGTAAATCTACTTAGCTATCAGTTCTTAGTTTTTAGCTACTAGGGATCCCCGAAGAACTACGAACAAAGAGCGAAGAACTTATTTTCCATAGAAGATCTTCGTCAGCATATCGTCGATCGGCCCTGCATCGAATTTCTCTTTACCTCTGGCTGATTCATAGATTTTTTCAAATCGTTGCGCTATCTTCTCCCAGGAGAACTTATCGACAACTGTTTTATGCGCAGCATTGCCGATTTTTATCCGGAGTTTGTCATCTACCAGTAACAGGTTGACTGCATCAGCGATTTCACTACTGTTTCGTGCCCGGACGAGGAAGCCGTTGACCCCTTCGTTAATCATTGTCGCGACACCGCCTTTTCTGGTCGCGACGACCGGTGTATGGGCTGCCATCGCCTCAAGAATCGTCAGTCCGAGCGGCTCATCCCAGACACTTGGTGAGACGAAGATATCAGCCCGCTCATAGAATGCATGCAAAAGCGGATTGGTCGTATTAATATAGCCTGCGAAAACCACATTCGGCAGTCCCCGTTTCTTCACTTCCGCTTCCAATTTCCCCCGCTCAGGACCGTCACCGACGATGACGACGACCGCATTATTGATCTTCTCAGCTGCTTTGACCAGGTACATCACACCTTTATGTTCTGTCAGACGCCCGGTAAACAGCACGACATGTTTACCTGTGAGGTTGTATTTCTTATTAATCTCATCGATGTGCTTCGGGTCGCGTTTGAAGTGACTGAGGTTTACCCCGCCGACCACGACCGTTGTTTTCCGACCGATATCTTGCCCGAAGATATCCAGATACCAGTTTCTGGTAAAGTCGCTGACTGCGGTTATCGTTTTTGCTGCTTTATTCGCATCACTGATCAGCGGAATGAAGCGTTTGTCTTTCGCGAGATATGCCAGATCACTTCCATGAGTTGTGATGATAAACTTTATCCCGTAGAGTGCACGAATCACCCGACCGATATCAGGAAGAAATGCGGTATGGAAGACATGAATCACATCAGGTTTAAAATCCTGGACTGCTTTGGTCGTTGTTTTGAGGTAACTCAGGTAGATATCAGCCAACTCCTCACCACTCATATCGCCCCATTTTCTGGCTTTGGGCATCTCAGGATGTCCGACAAAGACCCCATTATGCGGTGGGTTCGCAACGAAATGCTTCACCCCTTTCAGTTTTCTTTTATCGGGTGCGACGATACCGATACTATGCCCGTTTTCGATGAGTTGGTGGGTAAGTTCACGAAGGTATGCTCCTGACCCGTTCCCCCACATCGGAAATAAATATAAAAACAGTATTCTCATAGTAACCTACATAAAACTCTTCCTGACGCACTGCCGGTATGGGAACATCATCATGCTACTTTGCACGATGAGAGACAGGTCACGTATTGGAAGAGTACACTATATATTATAGCATAATCGAGGCTCAGGTATGATAAATATGGGATAAATTTCGTTATTTTGTGCCTGATTCACTAGTACTCAGACACCTCGTTATTCTCAGTTTGAGTAGACGGAAGCTCGACAAGCTTAAATGCAGATGAGCCATCAGCTCCGGGAATTGGGGTGACGGGATATGTCGTCGGCTCACTACACCAATGATGTTCCATCACATAATCGTAACCCACAGGATGAATACTCGTCGGACACGGATCATCGATAAAGGTATAGTTGAAAAGTGTTTTAAGACGTGTTCCCTGGTCACTGTACGCCTGCTGAGCCAGTACAGGATCTACTTTTTCATAGAACAATACAAATGTATCCGTCCCCAGAAAATTCGTTGAAACCAGAACCTTCTTGTTCCGGTCTATTGCTGAAATCTTCTGTACTGCCTCTTTTGCAGGGTAACTCCGGTCAAGCCACTGATAATATTTCGCATGCAAAACATACTGATGGAAAAAGTACAGATAATGCCAGACACCGACAGCACCGATCACAAGTGCTGCTACGAGCATGAGTTTATTAAATTTTCTACTAAAAATGATATATAGGCCATATCCTGACAATACTTGTATCGCAGGAAGCATGAGTACTGATCGACTGACATTCGGATGATCGTCGGTGGTAATAGCTGCTGCAATCGGAGCTATCAGGAGCCAGGATATAAAGAAGATCATTGCCTTCTTCTTCTTTTCAAAAGACAGAAATGAGATGAAAAAGATACCCAGACCTAGTAATTCCAGAAAATTAATCAGCCCTACGTCAGGTGTAAAGTATCGCTTCGGCAATCCTCCATCAAAGAAGAGAAAATCTGGACTGAAATAATCCAGGTAACGCTGGCCCAGACTGAAACCGGCGTTCGTTGCTTTATTATGGAAAACACGCGCGATAAAGACATTACTCCCGACACCCTCTTCTATAAGTTGCTTTTGCAGATGTTCCTGGGTTTCTTGACCGAATACATCAACTACCTGACTCAACCGACCGGTAGAATTACTGAAAAAGATGCCTGTTAGGAAGGGAAATATCAGATAAAGTGCAAATACTCCTACGAGAAGCACTCTCGCATGCTTTTGCTTTGCCATATCTGTCCAATATATGACGATGAAAATCGGAATCAGGAGAAGTAGAAATAGATTGATAGGGTGATACGTAATATATGACACCGCCATAAAAATATACAAGAGGATGGCATGTGAGATTTTCGCTTTTTCTTTTACGAGAAAAGCCATGAGAGCTATAAGCATAGCGATAGCGACTGCGATAACTGCTTCAGAAGTAGCCCGACTCAGCATAATATGCCAAGGAGATAATGCCAGAAGTATTGCTGAAATAACGGCAACCGGTGTTCTATTAGTAAATAATCGTACGAGAAAGAAAAGAAGGATTGGAGAGAGCGCACCGATAATTGCCGTGGGAAGTCGTACTGCAAATTCATTGAGTCCGAATAGTGCTATCGACGGCATCATCACGTATACAATTCCCATAGGACGATAGTCACCGAAAGTATCAAGGTAAATCGGCCATGGTCCATTTTTAGCTGTACTCCCTGATTCAAGAAGTGAGTAAGCGTTATACCCCGCTACAGCTTCATCAAAATGAAATCCTTGAGGATACGACGTGAGCCCAATAAACCGCAGTAAGAAGCTTATGCAGAATAAGAAGATTAAGAAAATTGACAGATGATATTTTTTATTTATTCGAAAACTCATCTATGCAAAGTGTACCACAAACGCTTTTGGCAGAATATACTGAATTTCATCCATAATGGCACGACGCATGGTTTGTATTTAGTATACGCAACAAATGCTCAGCTTGTCCATCGTAAGATTGCCCTAAATAGAGTTAATTTCGGGAAGAAAGATATCGAAGAGTTTTCTCTTCACATTTGTGACAGATTCCTATCGAGTAGTATTTCTACTCAATTCCGTCAGCAACGTCTTCTAGTATTCTATACTTGCACCTATTTCTTTTTTCGGAATTTTTCTTTTATAACGAAGACGAGAAATTTCGGCAGTGCCAGTTGTCGTTGTATTCTCCAGGGTTGGCGGATCAGTCGATAGAGCCATTCGAGACCGAGCGATCTGAGAAGCACCGGTGCACGGGAGACATCACCACTCAGATAGTCAAACGCTCCCCCGACTCCCATCATGACACGAACAGGAAGTGTACTGAGGTGCTGATCAATCCACTCCTCCTGCTTCGGGAACCCGAACGCAACGAAGAGAATGTCTACCGGAGCAGAATCACGGGGTTCTCTTTTTCCTGCTTTATACTGTGTTGCACGGGCAAAGCGATTCTCCTCCCATTCTTCAGCTACAAAAGTCACTTTGAGATTCGGATACTTACTCACCAAGCACTTAGCAGCCCTCTCTGCTACCCCATCCCTTCCGCCCAAAAAGCCTACGGTATAAGCCTTTTCGCTACTTAGCCGGCAGAGATTTTCCATGAAATCGACTCCTGAAATTCGTTCTGAAATCGGTGTCCCGAGTAACCTGGCAGCCAGAAAGAGTCCGACCCCGTCGCAGAGCGCGATGTCAGCTCGATTCAGCACATCCTTATAATACTCATGGCTCACTGCATGCATGATGATCTCAGGATTCGGGGTGACAATAGACAATGAATGCTTGGATTTTGAGAGAATATCTGAGACATACTCCAGGATGTCATCCAAAGATGCGTCCGTAACGCCGACTCCGAGAATATTTTTTTTCACAAGTCTGTCTTTCATACCCTGCTATTATAATTGAATTGGCTGATTTTTACGAATTGATACTATTTTATACCCTATTTCTGAACCTAGAAATATATAGCCGAAGCTAAAACGTGCGAATCTTTTAAGGAAGAATGTAGAGGACTGCCTGCATGAGGCAAAAAGCCCAACAATATGTGAAAATCGGGACTTTCCGGGAAAATATCGAATACCATCACTCTGAT
>CAZOHC010000017.1:0-23087 GCA_964579845.1 uncultured Gammaproteobacteria bacterium
ATATAACACTATTTCAATATGCAGTGCAGAGCTACTTCGTATGGGAGGTGGTACGTATATATGCATAGATCGGAAATGCTCATAAAACGCTAAACCCGCCAGGGGGTGTAGTGTTTAGAGAAACTACTTCTCTATAGTAAATTTAAGCTAATTGTCTGCCTCCTGACCTTTTTTATTGACTCGGATGAGGTAGAATGTATAATGCAAATATGGTGCGAACCATTTCAAGTATCATATACATTCTCCTCATTCTTGTTTTGTTCGTTGATTCAGTCGGATCGACAACCACAGTGCAAAAATTCGTAGGTCTCTCTTCACACAGTATAGCTTTACTTTTATTCCTGGTTCTTCTCAACTTTCGCATTCAGTTTAGAACACGCATGTGGGATATAATTATAAAAATTAATGCGTTTGTCGTATTTCCTGTATTGTTTTTAACAAGTGTCACGTTGGCAATAATCGATGCAGTCACTTATCCGAACTTCGTATTTTCTCAAACATCTCTTCAATATACACAGATTTATAGTATCGCGATCTTCTCGGGTGCTGTCGCATTGCTTCAGATGCCTACTGCCTGGCTGATAAACCATTATAAACGGATAATTTTTTATGGTGCGCCTGTCGCACTCCTGCTTGCTATTATCGCAAACATTTTTCCATTTGATCAATTTCTTCACTGGTCACAAGAAGATGAGATTATTGAACAGTTTCAAAATGCAGTACTTTTCCTGTCACTGATTCTCTGCTTTCGGTTATCAATGTTTTTTAGAAAGAAAAAGGATCGAACTTCAAATATTTTTTTCGTTTTTATCTTTATCGGACTTTTCGTTCTGTTTGCTGAGGAAGTTTCATGGGGTCAGAGGATTATCGGAATAGAGACACCAGAAGTATTTATGGAAAAGAACATACAGCATGAAGTATCTATTCATAACCTGTATCTCTTTGACAGACATATCGACATTGCCTATTTACTGGTGAGTTTCTTAGGAAGTATCGGATGGGCAGCTAAAAAACGAAGTAAATTTATACGTAGGCACGTGGTATCGTATATAATTCCCATGAAGTTTTGTACGTCATATTTTATCATTCCATTATTATTTTATACCTTTAATGCCATTGATCTGCGGTTCGGACATTTTGATGAATTTATGGAACTACTGATTTATGCAGGTCTGATGTTTACATTCATCACTACCTACGTACTCGTTACAAAACGAAAAGGTATTTATGAGCAGCTAAAAGATGCATCCTGATAACAAGCCTAAACCCGCCAGGGGGTGGCGTGTTTAGTGTGATTCTCAATTTTTGGCTGAATGAAGGTAATATCTGCCTCGTGAACATTTCATTGACACGGATGAGGTAGGTTGTATAATGCAGGATATGGAACGACTTCATCGACTGATACGAACCATAAAGCCAGAACGGAATAGACCCCTTCAAGTCTCGGACGGGGTACTCCTTGAGCGCGGCGTACCCAGTATGGTGGCAGCTACGGAAAAAAGTTCTGAAAGAGGAAGAAAAGAGATGACTGATGAAGTGTATGCTCAATGGGAGTCTGCTTATTTGGGTAGGCATTGGTACACCAGAGAGTTCCTCGTCTCACTGTCGAGGAAAAATGACTCATCGATACGGGCATACGCTACACTTGAGCTCAACTCACATGGCCACGATAAAATTGAGATTCCTTTGTCAGACCCAACCCCTGAACGCGTTTTAGTCGAGAATGCATATAAAAATGCGACCTTTTTCGGAGAAGTAGATCCTGAGAAGTATCAGAGCTTTGCGACCGATGAATTTAATAAAAAAGAGCTTCTTGCATTTCTCAATCGAAGTATTGCAGGTGTAAGTCCTGCCGAGTATCCGGACTGGTTCGGTGAGACACTTGATGTAGCAGTCCTTCAAAAGTATGGTCCGTTCTACATAAGCACACATGGCGGGGTCTGTGAATACGGATACGATCACAATGCCACTATCCTTCTGCGTGAGCTGGGGAACCGCAGGGGAATAAGCATAGAACCTGAGACTAAAGTTGAATCCATAACAAGGGCACACGATTTCACCAATATGATAGAGAATGTGATACCGCATATTGATGTAGCACCTTTGAGTACTACTATGTACCTCGATGAGCTACAATCCCACCTACGCTTTCTTCCTCAGGACTGGGATGTCAGTAGTTTTTAGATATTGATAAAAATAGAGCCCTGGGTTTCCCCAGAGCTCGAAGTGTTTACCGGAACACCTGCTACGACTTCTACCTCGATCGTGGTATAACCCAACATGAGTTGGGCTGTATACCGATGTCGTCCGTCACGGATGGTGTAGAAACCACCGCAATGTTCGACTGCGATCGGTGGGAAATCGTCACCTGCCTCAAATCGTCGAGCATAGTGCTCGGACTTCGCTCGGCTCACCTTGCGCAACGTGCGCGGGTGAACGTTGATCTCGTCGATTGAGATATAGATACTGCCGTGCAAGAACTGACCCTTTCCGAAGGCTATCAGACTCTAAACATGGCAATCTCCTTTCCGGCAGGTAGCTATTCCGGTCGGAGAAGTATAGCATTAGGCCTATAATATGTCAATAGAAAATCTCTTGTATTCATACCGATGAGAATAAAAAACTCCGCTACATGAGCGGAGTTTTTATTTCTGTTTTGATTGATTACTTTTTTTCGTCTCCTGCTTCGAGCTGTACCTGAATTTTCTTCGGTTGGACTTTCGGAGACTTCATGAATGCGACGGTCATAATACCGTGCTTGTAGGTTGCTTTCGGGTCGATCGAATTATCGATGTCACCCGGGACTGCGACACGGTATGAGAAAGATTTGGTCGCTTCACGATAATACTTTCGTTTCTGATCTTTCTCCTCTTCTTTCGATTCACCTCGTACCCAGAGGTACCCGTCATGGTAGGTTACTTCGATCTGTTTCGGATCAATCCCGGGGAGAGATGCTTCGATGTAGATTCTCGTATCATCCTCAGAGACAGAGAGACCGCTTGGACTTGACGGTGCTGTCAACCAGTCATCCTCTGCATTCCAGATAGATGGCAACTGGATGCCTGGGAATGATAAGAGTTTATGTGAAATGAGATCATGGGTCATATGATTTCACCTCCTTTCGAATAGTTGCTGTAAATCTAAAGAAAAATTCTTTCTCTTGAATTAGCACTATTATACATAGACTGCTAATTATTGTCAAGAGAAAAGATGTGACCTTAATCCTGTATTTTTACTCGTTAAATCAGAAAAGTATTGTTTCAGAAAGATATTGTTCTATGCAGAAGGAGTGGTTGAAAAACCTATAATATTGAACTATAATAGCCGACATATGAAGTCGCGAAAGAAATCCCATATTACGATCGTCGGAACAGGGCTCGCCGGATGTTATCTCAGTGTCCTGCTGGCGAAGCGCGGATATCAGGTTACGATCTACGAGCGGATGTCAAGAAAAGAGGTACTTGAGCCATCCAAACGTTCGATTAATATCTCATTCCATAATTACGGAGCTGACGCATTACGTGAAGTCGGGGTGTGGGAACAAGTGAAAGCCGATAGTGTGGTGCTGGACGGTTCTGTCACGAAGCTTCCGTTTTATCCTCCGATCTATGCGTCATTTGCCAATCTGCACTTGGATTATTATTCTGCGAAGCGGGAAAATATTATCGCTGCTCTCGTGAAAAAGGCAGAAACATATAAAAATATTAACTTTCATTTTTCAACTGAGTTGTTACATGTCGACCGGACGAAGAAGACTCTCCTTTTACGGAACGTAAAAACTCAAAAGATTTCAGAAGTGCCGGTTGAAATTCTGATCGGTGCTGACGGACTGCATTCGACGGTTCGCTCCTACCTCCAGCGTGGTCAGCATACCGAACACCACCAGAACCATACCGGCTGGGAGTATCGACAGGTGATTTTCCCTCCTGAAACGGTTAAGAAACTTCAATTAAATACGAAACGAGCCTATTCATCGACCAGGAAAGAAGCGATATTTGTCGGTTTACCGAACAAAGACGGAACGTTCAGCGGGATGCTTGCACTTTCGGAGAACATCAGGCGGAATCGTGTGCGAACAGAAAAAGACTATGAAGCATATATCCGCGAAGTATTTCCTGAGTTGGTGCCGGGGTTGTCGGAATTTCTCGCCGCTTTCCGGAAAAACCCGAACGGTTCATTCGTCACGATGAAAACATATCCTTGGGTGTATAAAGATTTTATGGCAATCGTCGGTGATGCCGGACATAGTGTCACCCCGTTTATCGGACACGGTGTGACCGTCGGCTTCGGTGACTGCCTGACGCTTGTCAAACATATCGATAAGTATGGTGAAGATTGGGAAAAAGTATTTACAGCGTATCAGAGTCGGAAAAAACATGCTGATATTTTGGTTGATATGTCACTTGAGAGTTTTGACAACTTTAAACGCGAGAGAAAGGCGAACTACGGAATAATTTATGCGCATTTTGAATCACTCCTGCATCGGATGCTTCCATGGATTTTTTCTTCATCAATTTTTGAACGAATTATCTTCGATCCTGATCAGGCAGAGACATATATGCGAGGTCATCAAAAACAACGGAAGATGTTCAGGTTCTTCGGGATACCGTTTCTCGTTTTTGCAACGACAACAGGTATTCTGGCACTTGAAACTGTCTTATACAGACGGCGAGAAAGTAGGGCTACATCATGAAACAGAGCGTTGCGATAAAAATACTTGATCAAACCTCACTGGAAACTGCTCAGAAGTACTGGATAGAGCTTGAAAAGCGCGTAGAAAACGTTCCGCTTGTCTGTACGTGGGATTGGGTCTCCACTTGGATTAAACACTTCGGTGACATTGTTCCATATTGGTTTTGTGTCGGATTTGTCGATGATAACGTTGTCGGGATTGCTATGGTCACGAACGAAACTACCCGATGGCTACCTTTTCCTGTCAATGCGTACCATCTCGGAACACAGGGTGAGCCGCTTAAGGACTGGATCCACATGGTTAATAATAATGTCTTAACGCTTGAGCCATACTATGAAGAATATGTGAGGTCACTGACTACGACGATTATGGAAAACTTTACCTGGGAAGAGTTTCTGTTCGATGATACGGATAAGGATTTCTCCGAAACGGTACTTAAACATATTTCCGGCCGGAACATGAGCATTCATCGCGTGGTTGAGTCATGTTATTTTGTCAATTTGAAAAAAATTAGAGATGAGAAAAAAACAGTCATGGAAAGCTTTACCCGCGACACGAGATATCAGATAAAAAGGAATCTGAAAGAATTTAATGATTTGACTGTTGAGTATGCAGAGACACTACATCAGGCAGTTTCTATTTTCAAAGAATTGAGGGAACTTCAGGAAGCTTCATTTCAGAAGAAAGGGAAGAGAAGTCCGTTTTTATCAGAGAGATTTACAAAGTTTCATACCGAGACCATAAAAAAGCTTCTTCCGAAGCAAAATGTCATTCTCTTCCGCGTACGAAGTAAGAAATTCGGGACACTTGGTTGTTTTTATCTCTTCCGGGATAATGATATCGCATTCGGATATCTCTGCGGACTGCAGGATTTCAGCTCGTATCCGATCCAAACGATTAACCCGAAGCGGCTGAAACCGGGATTTGTTCTGCATGCACTCTGTATGGAAGCGTGTCTGAAACGCGGTGTTAATGAGTATAATTTCTCCGTCGGGAATGAGCCATATAAAAAAGAATTCGCGACTGAGATCAGAGAAATGGTGACACTAAAACTGCAGAAAAATATGAAAGCAAAAATACGGGAGACGTTATTCGAGACGTATATAAGAATCGAAGAAGAACGAAGATTCAGCGCTCTGTTAAAGCCTATCTATGGTGTGTATCGAATATTGAACAGGTAATTATGGATTAACCGTTGATGTATTTTGGCTGCTTCGCAGATACGCTTCTTTACACTCCGGTTTGCAGAATGAGAATCCTGTTTCCGGGTCTTTACATGCTTCACAACTGATGTAGTGATAGTGGCAGACATCATACTCACAGTTAACGTAAGTATCAGTAGACACGCCGCAATGCATACATGATCCCACAATTTCATGCTCAGGTGCATCAGTGTTAAATCCAATTGTTAACCGCTTATCAAAGACATAGAGTTTTCCTTTGAAATATGTATTCGGATATTTCTCCATATACGTTTGGATACCGTCTTTCAGCTGATAAACATCACGAAAACCATTCTCAACCAGAAAGCCGGATGCTTTCTCACATCTGATTCCGCCGGTACAGACAGTGACGACAGTCTTATCTTTGAGGTGTGCGAGTTTCGGTAACACTTCCTGCAGATTAAAGAAATGATTCAGCCCGGAAGGAATAAAATTCTCAAAATACCCTGACGCATACTCGAAGTCGTTTCGCATGTCGACCAGATAGAATTCCCGTTTTTCTTCAAACCAGGTATGGAGCTCATCTGCTGAGATATACTTACCGGTAACTCGGTTCGGATTCAGATCAGGCATTCCGGCTGTCACGATCTCAGGCCTGGTTCTAACTGATAACTTCGGAAAGGCATCGCCTGTTCCTGTACTTCGTTTATAAGACATTCCTCGGAAATACGGCGACTTTTCCATGCTCTGAATATACTTTTCAGTATGCTCTCTCGTCCCTTCGACCGTTCCGTTTATGCCCTCTTTTGCAACGATGATACGACCTTTGAGGTTAAGTGATCGACAAAGCTCACGCTGTTCTTCGCGGACTGCATCAGGATCGGGGAGTGTGACGTATTTATAGTAGAGTAGTACCTCAAACGCTTGGTGATTCATGGCTAGATTATACCATATAGATCGAGGTTATAAGGTTTAAAAAGTTTGTAAAGTTCATAAAGTCGGAATGAAAAAGAAATTGCGCCAGCAAAAACACTGCATTATCAACTTTATAACTTTACGAACATTAAAAAAACTAATTTGGCTCGTTAACATCATACCTGAGTTATAGTATAATCATGGTGTGAAAGATGTCTATGTAAGTGTCGTAATTCCCTGTTACGACGAGATGGCGAACCTGCAAAAAGGAGTGCTGCAGAAAGTAAAATCGTTTCTGGAACAACAGAAATATTCCTATGAAGTCGTTATTGTTGATGACGGCTCAGGTGACGGGAGTGTTGAGTATATTGAAAAATTTTGCCGCGGACATAAGACTTTTTCCATCGTTAAAAACCCTCATACCGGTAAAGCAGGAGCGGTCACAACAGGCATGTTGGCAGCAAAAGGAAAATATATTCTGTTCACTGATATGGATCAGGCGACACCGATTGAGGAAATCGATAAGCTACTCCCACACTTAGAAGATTCTTTTGACATCGTGATCGGATCTCGGGCAGGAATTCGTAAAGGAGCACCGTTTATCAGGTTGTTTATCTCCAAAGCGAACATTATCTTACGGAAAATTATCGTCGGTCTCCCATCCATCTCTGACACGCAGTGCGGGTTTAAAATGTTTAAGCATGATCCATCCCATAAACTTTTTACCAAAGTAAATAAAATTCATAAAGGATTTAAAGCAATCTCCTCATCCAGTGTCTCGTCCGGTTTTGATGTCGAACTATTATATTTAGCAGAGGCTATGGGGTATACGATTAAAGAAGTTCCTGTGCAGTGGCTCTACGTTGAGACGAGGAGAGTCAATCCGATAAAAGATTCAATTGATGGTGTCCGTGATCTGATCCGTATCAGAATGAATATCCTGCGGGGAGTATATAAATAGTCCGGAAAATTCAGAATACTCGGTGAACCGGAATGTCAGTTGGCCGGAAAATCAGATGATCTGAAATACCGACTACCCGATCTTCTGATGGACTGAGTTGACTGAAGGTTCCGGAAAGAAAATTATGTTTCGATTTCGTTTTGTCCGCTTTGTAATAGGAGGGTACCTTTGCTTTATTTTTCTTTTATTTCTGTACTCTTTTACACAGATTGACCTCTCACTTACGCTCTCTCAAGCATCTTTTTTTCAGACCGTCCAGCAAGCATTTCAGTATATCGGTTATTTTAACAGACCGCTTTCAGCGCAGATATTTTTCTTCCTCATTATCGGTCTTTTTATCTTTTACACCCTGATTCTTGAATGCATAAAGAAACAAAGACTGACACAGAAGCAGGTGCTGGTTACTGTTTGTATCGCGACGATGCTTCTCACAGTTTCATACAATGCTTTTTCTTATGATTTGTTTAATTACATCTTTGATGCAAAAATATTTACCGCATACGGAGAGAATCCGTACCTCAAAAAAGCTCTGGATTTTCCGAATGATCCGATGTTGTCGTTTATGCGTTGGACACATCGAACGTATCCGTACGGTCCGCTTTGGCTCGGGATATCTGTTCCGATTTCGTTCCTGGGGATGCAGGTATTTACGTTAACCTTCGGACTCTTTAAGTTGCTCATGGCAATCTCATTCCTGGGTACGGTGTATTTTCTCTATAAAATCCTAAAGGAAGTGAAGCCGGATCAAGCTCTGCTCGGCACGGCCTTTTTCGCGCTCAGTCCACTTGTTCTTATCGAAAGCGTGCTGTCTGCTCATAATGACATCGTGATGATGATGGTAGCAATGGTTGCGGTCTATTTTTTGGTAAAAAAGAAGTTTCTTCCGGCATTTGTACTACTCATTCTCTCAATCAGCATAAAATTCGCCACCATTTTTCTGTTGCCGGTGTTTCTCATCGTATGGTACATGGCGCGTACCGGTAAAAAAATAAACTGGGATAGTATGTTCGGCTGGATGCTTATCCTCAGCATCTGCGCAGTTGTCGCAGCCTCGATCAGGACGAATTTTCAGCCGTGGTACCTCCTCTACATTCTGCCGATAAGTGCATTATTAGCAGATAGAAAATATATTGCCTCACCCGTAACACTTATCTCGGTTACGGCACTTTTTAACTATGTTCCGTTTCTCTACACCGGAAATTGGGATCCTCCCATCCCACAGATTCTGAACAATCTGAATATTGCCTCAGTGATCACTGCCGTTATCCTGTTTTTGATACTTTTTAAGCTGCAGAAGAAAAAAACAGTCTAGTGCTGTTATAATGTTGAGTATGCTCAAACACATAAAACAGAAAGAAATACTTCCATGGATTCTGCTGCTTGGTGGCTATCTCCTAACCCGATTTTACAACTTGCTCCTGTTGCCGCTATTTACTGATGAGTCCATTTATATTTACTGGGCAAAAGTGATCTCATCGACACATTCACAGTGGTTTATTTCACTGACTGATGGAAAACCGCCGCTTTTGATCTGGATGATATCGTTCTTCCTCAGCCTTTTTCCTGATGATTGGTATCTATTAGCGGGTAGGTTGCCTTCCGTCTTTGCAGGATTGATCGCATTAATCGCGATTACGAAAACAGCAGAGCTTCTTTTTTCATCACGTAGAGCGGGAATCATCGCAGGAATTCTCTACATCTTCTGTCCGATGACGCTTTTCTATGACCGGATGGCACTTTTTGATTCGATGTTAACTGCAATGCTTCTGGTCTCTGTATACTTCGCACTCCGAACAGGAAAAGAAAGAGAGCTGAAAGATGCCGTGTTGTGGGGATTTTTCCTCGGTCTTGCCTTCCTCTCAAAGCCGACTGCACTGGTTTTCCTTCCGTTAACTATTTTGGCAGCAGGTATGGGCATGCCGTTCCCGAAGTTGAGAATGAAATGGCAAAAAATCTCCGTACTTTCAGTGCTTGCTATACTGATCGGTTATGGCATTAATAGCATGCAGCGAATCTCAAGTGCATACCCGGCTATGGTTCGAAAAAACCAACAATTCCAACAGCCGCTTTCGGAATTGCTAAGTAACCCCTTTGCGCTGACATTCGGTAATCTCCAAGGTTTTTTCGGCTGGATGAGTGCATACTTTACCGTGCCGTTTTTTCTCTTCGGTATCGGAGCTTTCTGTTATGGTCTACTCAAAAAACCTCGAGTATCATTGTTACTCGTTATTCTCTGGTTTGTTCCGCTTCTGGCTTTGGCGACCGTCGGACGCGAAATCTTTCCCAGATACATATTGATCGTTGTTCCTTATTTTCTTATCATGGCAGCGTACGCTATTGATAAGTTACTACAGGTAAAAGGCATAAAAAAATATGCGACATTCAGCTTTCTTTTTCTCCTCCTGCTACCGCTCATCGGGTTTAATTACTATCTCCTGACTGATCCGCCTGAAGCGCCGCTCCCGATTGCGGAAGCGAATCAATATATTCTCGAACATCCATCCGGGTATGGTTTGGCAGAAGTATATGGCTTTATCAGGCATGAGTCACAACATGAAAAAGTGACAGTCGTGACCCAGGGAACGTTCGGATTATATCCCTATGCCTTTTATCTTGAATTCTGGGGTGATCCGAATGTTGCGATACTTCCGAAATGGCCGCTTGATTCACTTGATCAGGAAATTTATGATGCCAAAAGACGCGGAAAAGTCTTCGTCATTCTCAAAGAACATGAAACCGTTCCGCAGGCGCTTCCGCTTCGGACTGTTTTTTCAGCTGAGAAGCCGGGAGGAGCATATCCTATCCTGGTTACGACACTTGATGATACCCCATGATGCACGCACGATTGACTCGATTATTGAGAAAACATTATCCTGTTATTGTCTTTATCCTCGTTTTTTTGTTTATCTTTCGAAAGGTTTTTTTAAACGGACTGTATCCGTACCCCGGTGACTTACTTGTTTCTTTTTTCTTCCCGTATTCCGGTGGGGGGTGGGAAGGGTATCGTGAGTTTATAACCCATAAAGAATTCATCGCATCTGACGTCGTTAGGCAGATTTATCCCTGGAGAATGCTGGCGATGGATCTACTACGAAACGGTGAATTGCCCCTCTGGAATCCGTATGCTTTCTCAGGCACACCGCTTTTGGCGAACCTTCAATCTGCAGTGTTCTATCCGGTGAACATACTCTTTTTTATATTCGGAGATAAACTCGCCTGGATAATGTACATTCTTCTGCAGCCGGTATTGGCATGTTGGTTCATGTATGTGTTCCTGAGAAGTCTCAACCTGGAGCGGCTTTCTGCACTCTTTGCAGGTATTGCGTACGGTTTTATCGGATATGTCATGATCTGGTTTGAGCTAGGTGTAGTGGGGCACACGGCCGTATGGCTTCCGCTCAGTCTGTTCGGTATTACACGGTTTAGTGATACGAAGAGATTATCGTATCTCTTGGTATCGGTTATTGCTCTTGCTTGCTCGTTACTGGCAGGGCATGTACAGACGGCTGTCTACATATTGATCGTCACTGCTTTTTACTACGTATTTGTAACGTGGAAAAGGTTCTCCTGGCAGAAGACTTTTTTATATTGTTCAGTTTTGCTTTTAGCTTTCGGTCTCGCTGCGATTCAGCTCGTTCCGAGTTTCGAACTCCTTCAGCTATCAGCTCGAAATGCTGAAACATCTGCTGAGGTATTTTATCGGATGCAACTTCCTTTTTCACACTTTGCACTACTGTTTGCTCCTGATTTTTTCGGCAATCCGGCAACCAATAATTTTTGGGGAATTGACTATAACGAGTTTCTGAGTTTTGTAGGAGTAACTGCACTGGTTTTTTCCTGTATCGGAATCTTTCATTACGTCGGTGATCGTGTTGTTCGGTTTTTTCTCGGAGTAGGTCTTCTGGCATTGCTTTTGGCACTTCCTACACCACTATCAGGTGCGTTGCAGCTGTTTCAGGTTCCGGTTCTCGGTACGGGTATTCCGGCTCGATCCCTCTTTTTATTTGAATTTTCGCTTGTTGTTCTCTCCGGTTATGGAGTACAGGCGGTTATCCAAAGAAAAAAAATATCATTTCTTCCGATAATGATCGTCGGAATCATTTATATTTTTTTATGGATGATTGTTCTCTTTCACTCGTTTTATAACTCGGATACTCAGCTGATTTCTCATTTGACAGTTTCGAAAAGAAACCTCATTCTTCCGACAGCGACCTTCCTTACAGTCTCTCTTCTGCTCTTTGCCCTCCGCTTTAGAGTTGCTCTATCATATCTCGTTCTGTTTCTTTGCATAGGTCTGGCGGCATTTGAATATTCATATCAATTTTATAAATACTTGCCGTTCTCTCCTGGCACATATATGTTTCCATCCCATCCCTTAGTTAATTACTTACGAGATCAGACTCCACCTGATCGTGTGTATGGTTATGATACTGCCCGATTTGAAACAAATTTCCCGACTGAATGGCGGGTATTCTCGCCTGAAGGATATGACCCATTATATATAAGACGGTATGGGGAGTTAATGCATAGTGCTCATACGCTCGCATCGACGCGGCTCGTTCCGAGATCCGATGCGAGCTTTGAGCATTCACTCCCGATCGTTGATTCGAGAGAAAAAAGAATGCTTTTGAATATGCTGGGGGTTAAGTATGCAGTTGATAAAAATGATCTTTTCCGATCTGAGTGGGAACCTGAGACAGATAGATTCCCCAGTGAACGGTTTGAGCTGATCTGGCAAGAGGGGAAATGGAAAGTTTACGAAAATAAAGAAGTGCTACCCAGGGCGTCTGTCTACTATGACTGGAGCATTGAGTATGATGATAGCCGAAGTCTTGCCATATTGTTTGATGAATTCCCATACCGGACTGAGTTACTACTCTCTGAGCAACCGTCGTTTGTCGCGTCTGGCTCATCAGAGATTACTCCGGCAGTGATAACATCATACAGTGCCGGTTCGGTGACGATCACTGCAGATGCGAAAGCAGACGGTATGTTACTTATTACAGATGCATGGTATCCCGGGTGGAATGCATATGTGGACGGAAGAAAAGAGAAGGTATATCAGGCAAACTATGCCTTACGTGCTGTACCGCTTAGAAAAGGCACTCATGAGATTATAATGAAGTTTGAGCCGATGAGTTTTACCATTGGAGCAGGTATTACCGCTTTCTCTCTTATACTCCTTTTCGGATTATTTCTGTATGATAGGCGGTTATCTCGCAATGTTTATGCTAAAAAACATACGAAAAAATAAGCAAATATATCTCTTTCTTATCCTGAGTTTTCTTGTTTCGATTATACCTGTGCTCTTTCTTTTCAGGGAAGGATTTTTTCTGAGTGATGACGGGGAGTGGATGGTCATTCGTTTCTCAGCGTTTTACCAAACCCTTCTTGATGGACAGATACCGCCGCGATTTTTCGGAAGACTGAATCATGGCTTCGGTTATCCGATCGGGACATTTTTATATCCGGCATTTTTTTACTTCGCCACGCCGTTTAAGATCATCGGTCTGAACTTTCAGGAGTCGATAAAAGCTGTTATTATCCTTAGCTTTTTTTTCTCCGGTATCGGTTCCTATCTCTGGCTCAGAGGACGATTCCCCCAGATGAATGCATTTATCGGTTCATGTATTTATGTTCTATTCCCGTACCATCTCTATGATCTCACGGTCAGAGGATCAATCGGTGAACTGCTGGCGTTCGGGATTTTACCGTTTCTGCTTTTGAGTATCGATAAGAAAAACATGATCTTCGGAAGCTTTCTTTTTGGGTTATTGATTTTATCTCATAACTCTTTTGCCATGCTTATGACGCCGTTTCTACTTTTCTACACTTATTTGAGCGGAAGCAGGTCACTGCTGTTTTTGTATCCGCTGGGATTACTGCTCTCAGCGTATTTCTGGCTTCCGTCGATACTGGAATTACCGATCACCGTCTTTTCAGATGTTACGATTTCTGATTGGAGAGAATATTTCTTATCAGGAGACAATCTCAGTCTTGTCGGTTACACAGGACTTTTTCTATTTCTTATCAGTTTGTATCTGCTTTATCAGAAAAAACATACCGTTACACTGTTTTTTGTCGGTAGCTTTTTTATCGGCATGTTCTTTGCTTCGTCATTATCTATACTTTTCTGGCACTTACCATTATTGCCGAAGCTCGTTCAGTTTCCCTGGAGGTTTTTGATACTCTGTGTATGGTCAGGCGGGTTTATCATTGCCCACTATCTCACAACACTTAGCGGGAAAAAACATACCATTGCTGTTCTCGTTGTTCTCATGCTGATCATCATTTCTGCCCTGCCGTATCTAAGCGCTTTCAGGCCGGTTAGTAGGGATGACGGGTATTACTATACGAACGAAGATACGACGACGACACATGGTGAGTATATGCCTCGTTCAGTGAAAAAAATACCGCTCAGTCGTCCTGCTGAGAAAGTAGTTCTTACTGCCGGTCATGGTGAGATCACCGAAGTGAGGGGTAACTCTTACGAAACAACGTTTCGCTTCGTTTCGACAGAATCAGCGACTGTAACAGTAAATACGATCGATTACCCGGGATGGAAGTTCGAGGTAAACGGGATGGTTTCAGATGCTACGCATAATGATGACGGGTATCTGACACTGCATCTTAAACCCGGAGACTACCTGATACAAACGATTTTTTCTGAGACACCGCTTCGGCTTGCCGCAAATAGTATCTCACTCATGACTGCGCTATTACTACTTGTCTACTGGATCATTCCCTCTAATGCGATCTTAAAAAAGCCGCCAGAATGGTACAATACATTGAAGAGATGAATAAGCTAAAGAAAGTTATCATAGCGTATCAGGGGGCACTGCTTGTGTGTCTCCTGACTGTCTTTGCGATACTACCGCTCTTTACTCCGGGTTTTTGGCCGATGCATGATGATGAACAGGTCGGAAGACTCTATGAGCTTGATAATGCGGTAAAAAACGGGCATATACCGCCCCGAATTTCGACCAACTTAGGATTCGGCTACGGCTATCCACTCTTTAACTTTTACCCTTCATTTGTCTACTATTTCGCGGAAATATTTGTCTTGGTAGGATTTTCTTATATCACATCTATTGAACTCATGATCGCGACAGGATTTCTCGTGACTGCGCTTTTTATGTATCTTTTTGCGAAAGAATATCTCGGAACAGTAGGTGCAGTTGTTGCTTCCGTTGCCTATACTTATGCTCCGTATCATGCGGTCGATGTCTATGTCCGCGGTGCTCTACCTGAATTTTGGTCATTTGCGTTTATTCCGGCTATTTTCTGGGCGATAAAAAAACTGCATGATTCCGGTAAAACAATGTACCTCGTTTTCCTCGCTTTCTTCGTTTGTTTTTTGATTTTAACCCATAATCTGGTGGCGTTGATGAGTGCGTTTTTTATCGGTGCATATTGTCTGTATCTTTTCATCAGAACAGAGAAGAAGTGGGAACTATTCAGGTCAGTGGCACTCGGCGGGCTCCTCGGCCTGCTTCTTTCGTCATACTTCTGGATTCCGTCATATTTCGAAAAACAATATACGATGATTGAGTTGTTGACGACAGAATTGGCTGATTACACGCAGCATTTTGTCTATATCAGACAACTTTGGGATAGTCCGTGGGGGTACGGTGGGTCGCTTTATGGGCTTGATGATGGGATGTCTTTCCAAATCGGGAAAATTCATATCATACTTGCTGCGATCATGGGGGGAATTTCTTTTTACCTCATGAAGAAACGACGTCCGTACGCACCTATTATATTATTCTTTTTCCTCCTATTTGGACTCTCAGTCTTTTTTATCACGTTCTACTCAAAACCAATCTGGGATATTATTCAGCAATTCTCCTACATTCAATTTCCTTGGAGATTCTTACTATTCTCAGTTTTTTCAGGATCTTTCCTAGCAGGGAGTGTCGTGCTGCTTGTATCTTCACCTACTCATAAAAAAGTAGTAGCCGCCTGTATTATCGTTTTGATGTTGTTTCTTTACGGTGGTTATTTTCAGCCTGCCAAGTACTTTACCGAGGTAACTGATGAAGATTACACTCGAGACGAGGTAATCCGCTGGAGAACAAGTATTATGGCATTTGAGTATGTACCGTACGGTATCGCGACAAAAACGTCAGCAGTCGGAACGACGATAATCGATATAGAGCCGAGTGAAGTCGCAGACGGAATGTACCAGGTTATTGAAGGAGATCTTATTGTTGAGGAGATAACGGATAAACCACATCGTAAAGAACTTTCTGTGACTGCAACAGAGTCAGGTATTCTTCGTCTGAATACGTTCTCTTTTCCCGGCTGGAAAGTCTTTCGAAACGGTCAGGAAATAGAGTACAATAATGATAATAAATTCAAGTTGATAACCTTCCCGTTGCCTGCCGGATCTCATCAGATAACTGCAGAATTTACTGATACAACGATCAGAATGATAGGAAACCTGCTGTCTATCCTCGGAGTTATCATTTCACTTGCCATAATTTTACGAATGATAAAACCGATCAGTAAAAAATCCAAATGAAAAAATTATCATCACTTTCGATCTTCTTCCCGTTCTGGAACGAAGAAGAGAACATAGTAAACGTTGTAGAAAAAGCGATTCCGATTGCAGAGCAGGTGGCCTCAAAGTGGGAGATCCTCATGATTGATGACGGTTCGTCGGACAAAACAGCTGAGAAAGCTCGTAAGCTCGAGAAGAAGTATAACGGAGTTACACTCATATCACATCAAGTAAACAGGGGATATGGAGCTGCGTTACGAACTGGGTTTGATAATTCGAAATATGAGTATGTAGTTTTTACTGACGGTGATCTGCAGTTTGATTTCAGCGAAGTTGTAAAGCTCATCGAAAAAATTGGTGGAGCTGACATCGTGATCGGATTTCGGGAGAAGCGTGATGATACGTTCTTCAGACATATTCTCATGCTTTTACACAGAATTTGGTCTTTTATCTTCTTCGGTATTTTTGTTCGGGATATTGATTGTGGATTCAAGCTCTTCAGGAAAGATGCTCTTGAATTATTGTCTCCGCTTCGTTCTGAAGGAGCGATGATTACGACAGAGATTCTGGCAAAGGCGAAAAATAAAAAGCTTAAAATTGCACAGGTCGGCGTCAGTCACTATTCCCGGAAGTACGGTGAATCAAGTGGCGGTAACGTATCAGTCATAATTCGTGCAATGCTTGAGACGTTTATTCTTGTATGGGATATACGGAATAAAAAGTTTTAGCATATACCGTCAACATCATTACTATTATGGAAGAACTTGATATTGCAACAGTCAGTAAACGATCGATTAAAGGCGTCTTTGCTTTTGTCTCCCGATCTGTTGTGATCCAGGTCATTAACTTTATCAGGGACTTTACGCTTGCGATACTGCTCCTTCCGACTGTCTACGGCGTATATTACGTGGTTGAATCCTTTATCGCGATCATCTCCTATTTCTCGGATATCGGATTTGCGGGTGCATTAATTCAGAAAAAAGAAGCTCCGACAGATGAGGAACTGAGAACTTCATTCACCGTGCAGCTTTTTTTAACACTCTGTATCGTGGCTATTGTTTTGACATTCTCAAATGTGATTGCTGGGTTTTTTAACTTCCCCAGAGACGGAGTCATGTTACTCCAAGCATTTGTGGTTGCTTTTTTTCTTTCCTCACTGAAAACTATTCCCTCAGTGCTTCTTGAGCGAAACCTCGAGTTCGGTAAGTTTGTCATCCCGCAAGTCGTTGAGACGCTCTTTTATACGATTACCGTCTTAACACTGGCATTTAAAGGGTTCGGTATCGCCAGTTTTACCTACGCTGTGTTAGTACGTGCTGTTGTCGGATTGATAACTATGTATCTGATTAAACCCTGGAAGATTGGCTTTGCCTTCTCACGACCTGCACTATCAGAACTTCTTCGGTTCGGTGTTCCGTTTCAGGCAAACAGTATGCTTGCGTTGGTAAAAGACAATTTATTGATAATCTTCTTGGGACGCATTCTTCCGCTTTCTGAAGTAGGGTATATTTCATTCGCACAAAAGTGGGCATTTACGCCGCTCAGGTTAGTCATGGATAATATAATCCGTGTAACCTTTGCTTCTTTTTCGAGGCTGCAACATGATAAACAGGCTCTCGGTCGGGCTTTTGAAAAATCCTTGACTGCCGGAACATCTCTTATCTTTCCGTCTCTGATCGGACTTGTGATCGTAATCCCGTACTTTATCTCACTCATTCCTAATTATGCGAAGTGGGAACCTGCGTATGCCTCGCTGGTGTTCTTTGCACTGAATGCAGTCTTGGCAGCTGTCCTGGTGCCGCTAACAAACCTCTTGAATGCAATCGGTAAAATTAAAATCACTCTGTACTTTATGATTCTTTGGACGGTTATGACCTGGGTCCTGACACCGCTTGCGATTTCACTGATCGGATTCAGCGGATTTCCACTGGTATCAGCATTGGTAAATATCTCGGTAGTAGGTGTTGTATTCATTGCAAAACGATTTCTCCCTTTCAGTGTTATAAAAGCGATTCGATTTCCGACGATCGCTGCTTCTATTATGGGTGTGTCACTTTATGTGCTGACCACTCTACTTCCTGAGAACTTTTATACAGTAGCGTTTCTGATCATCTTCGGATTTATTCTCTATGCCGGGATATTACTGCTTCTTGATCGCAAACAAATATTTTCAGACTTTCGCTATATTAAAAATACATTACTGAAATCATCCTGACTATGAAACACGTTGTCATCTCACTTATCACCTATAAAAATCACGAAACAACGGTACTCTGCCTGAAATCATTAGAAAAGATGCAGACTGATGAACTTACTGTTTCTATACTGGTCGTGAATAACGACACGGAAAAGGATTTTTCATATGAATGGAAGAAAGAAGGCGATTTTCAGATTATAAATCATAAAAATAATTCAGGATTTGCAGGCGGTCATAATATCTCTCTGGCATATGCACTTGAAAAACGTGCTGATTATGTCTTGGTATTAAATAACGATACGTATCATGACCCGCACTTCCTTACTCACTTAGTCGAGGCAGCTGAAAAACATAAAACAGGCGGTGTCTTCGGACCGAAAATTTACTTTGCTGAGGGACATGAGTTTCATAAAAACAAGTACACTGAACATGAGAAAGGACGTGTGCTATGGTATGCCGGAGGAGAGATAGATTGGGAAAATATGCTCCTTACGCATAGAGGTGTGGATGTTGTTGATGATGGTACCTATGATGAGGTAGACGAGACGGATTTCGTAAGTGGTTGTTGCATGCTCTTACGGACGGAAGCAATCCGAGCTACCGGTGTGTTCGATGAACGATATTTTCTTTACCTTGAGGATAGTGATCTGAACATGCGGATCAAAAAAGCAGGATACGGTATCTACTTTGTTCCGTCTTCATTTATCTGGCATGAAAATGCCGGGTCAACCGGCGGCTCAGGGTCATCACTTCAGGATTATTTCATCACCCGAAACAGATTACTTTTCGGGTATACATACGCACCTTTGCGTACGAAGATCGCACTTTGTAGAGAAAACATTCGTCTCCTTCTGCGTGGAAGAATGTGGCAGAAGCGGGGTATTATCGATTATTACCGAAAACGTTTCGGAAAAGGAAGTTTTCATCTATGACGAAGATTACAGGCATAGTCTTAGCAAAAAATGAAGAAGCGATGATCGGTGCATGTCTCGAGACACTTTCATTTTGTGACGAAGTACTTGTTATCGATTCTGGGTCGAATGATAAAACAGTTTCGATCGCGAAGGAAAAAAAAGCCATAATATTTGAAGAATTATCAAATAATTTTGCAGCCAAAAGAAACCTGGGTCTAAAAAAAGCCTCCGGAGACTGGGTTTTCTATGTTGATGCTGACGAGCGCGTCTCTGATGAGCTCGTAGCAAGTATCAAGCATCAAGTAGCAATGGATGATCAACAATTTTCTGTATTTCGGGTGAAGAGAAAGAATTTTTATCTGGGAAAGAATCCCTGGCCGAGAATTGAATATATGGAGCGACTCTTTAAGAAAAATGCTCTAAAAGGATGGAAAGGAGTACTCCACGAAAGTCCTCAAATCGCAGGATCTGTCGGTACACTGGATGGGTATCTCTTGCACTATACACATCGAAACCTATCGCATATGGTTGAGAAGACAAACACGTGGTCTGATACTGAAGCAAAACTCCGGTTTGACGCACGTCATCCTGATATGTCCTGGTGGCGTTTTTTACGGGTAATGGTTTCTGCATTTTTTGATTCTTACGTGAGACAGGGAGGATTTCGTGCCGGAACCGTGGGAATCATTGAGAGTATCTACCAAGCGTTCAGTTCCTTTATAACCTATGCCAAGCTCTGGGAACTTCAGGAGAAAAGGAAAGAGAAGTCATGAAGAGAAAGATTCTTTTTATTCTTGCAGTTCTCCTTATTTTTTTTCAGTCAGGCGTAACCATTTTCCATGAGCGGGAAAAATTTTTCTCAGACGGATATTGGGTGACCTACCCTGCTCTGAAAGAAGCATATAATAATTCTCAGTATGCGAAGAAACATAACCCTGAGATTATGCCTGATGAGGTGTTTGAACAATTCGCAGGCGGTGCATTCTTGCGGGGGTTAAATCCCATACTCATTGTTCATGACCATCCGCCGCTATCACGCTACATTGTCTCATTCTCAATACTTCTGTTTGATAATCCTCACGTGATTATACTACCGTTTCTGCTGCTGAGCGCGCTTGGGCTCTACCTCCTTACAAAAACAGTTATAAAAAATCCATTTATTGCTTTGATTCCTCTCGCTCTTTTTGTGAACGAGCCGATTTTTATCAGTAAATTCATATATTCACCGCTTGCAGAGGCGATGCAGCTTCCATTTATTTTCTTTGCCTTTTATTTCTTTATACGAGGTTTATCATCCAAAAATGATCTTTTGTGGTTTGCTGCGTGTTCACTCATGATCGGCGGGGTGATCAGTACCAGATTTTTCATTCTCGGAGCCGCGATAACAGGAAGTATGGGATTATATTTACTTATTACGCATAAAATAGATCGGAAGATGATTCGTTTTGTCGTGAGTCTGCCGCTTGCATTACTTGTTTTACTTGCTTCTTATTTCCGCACCATGCAGTTAGGTGCTACCCCGATTGAAATACTCAGCATACAAAAGTACATTCTTGCATATCATCAGTCAAAATTTATTCTTCCGTTTACCTTTTGGGATCTTCTTCTTTTTAACAGATGGCATACCTGGTGGGGTGATCGAGCGATTATCAAAGATACTTCCTGGATCCTTTCATGGCCGCTTGCAACGCTCGGAACATTCGGACTGCTGGTGAAATCCGTCAGGAATAAATTTGCCCATACCACAGAGCCGGAAAAGATTCTTTTATTGTGGGTCTTAGTCCACATGATTATGCTCTCAACAGGGTATACATCGTCCCGATACTTTCTCCCCCTTATTCCGTTACTGTATATTTTGGCGTGTTCATTTTTTTATAAGCTGCTTAAGAGCTATGTATCTGATCGGAAGGCACATAAAAAGACGTGAAAACGATTCAAAACGGTGCAAGATAGGCTGAACATTGCTCCCTTCGTTTTCAAAATAAAATAAGTATAATACCTAACGTAGCATTCATTAAGAAACGTTTTAAGTGCTAAATCAACCTAATCTAGATTTGAAAATTACGGTAGGTATACACCTGAGTTTTTGCTAAATGAATGCGCAGTGGTATACAATAGATGTGTGAAAATCGGTGTGTATGACCCTTATCTGGATACGATGAGTGGAGGTGAGCGATACATGCTCTCGCTGGCTTCTTGTCTCAGTTCGGATAACGATGTTGCAATTTTCTGGGATGGTGAAGAAGCAGTTCGTTCTGAGGCAGAACGAAAGTTTGCCATGGATCTGGCGAATATCTCATTTACGAGAAATATTTTCTCGCCGAATGTTTCTTTTCTCAAACGATTTAAAGAGAGCCGAAAGTATGATCTGATTATTGTCTTGAGTGACGGAAGTATTCCTTTCCTCTTTTGCCCGACAGTGCTGCATTTTCAAACACCGTCAGAATGGGTGAAGATAAACGGACTGCTTAACCGATTGAAGTTTTTCCAAGTAAAGCATATCCTCTGTAATTCTCAGTACACGAAAAGTTATATCGATAAAAAATTCGGTGTCCGAAGCAGTGTTTTGTATCCTCCGGTCAGTTTTCCTGAAAACGGTACGGGAGAGAAAGAAAATATTATCTTAAATGTCGGGCGATACGGTATCAGGGCCCAGGGATCCAGTTTTAAAAAACAGGAAGTTCTTCGGGATGTGTTTTTGGAGATTGGTGAGTCACTCGGCGAGTGGGAGATGGTCTTTATTCTTAATGTTTCAGAATCAGAAAGAGAAGCTGCTCAAGCATTTTCAGATTCAGTGAAATCAAAAAAAATTACGGTACTCGTCAGTCCTGATAACAGGAAAGTCGCTGAATATTATCGAAAAGCAAAAATCTATTGGCATGCTGCAGGGTATGGGGAGGATCTAAAAAAATATCCGGATCGAGCAGAACACTTCGGACTATCGACGGTCGAGGCGATGCATTACGGTTGTGTACCGATCGTGATTAATGCAGGAGGACAGCCTGAAATCGTAACTGATGATGAAAACGGATTTCTATGGAATGACACCGATGAACTGAAAAAGAAAACGCTAAACATCATTCATGATGCGGCACTCATGACGAAAATTTCAGAAAAAGCATCTGACCGTGCTGATTACTTTTCAATTGATAGATTCTGTCGGGAACTTCGAACTATTATTACATGATGCTGAAGAGATTGTTTCCATACATTTTTGTCTGCCTCTTGTCACTTTCTTTTTTTATCCCGGCACTTATGCAAGGAAAGATTTTGCTTCCTGCTGATACAATTGTCGGACTCTATCACCCGTATCGTGATTTCTATGCGGATGAGTATCAAAATGGTATTCCGTATAAGAATTTTCTCATCACAGACCCGGTGAGACAACAATTTCCGTGGAAGCTTTTAAGTACCTCCCTCATGCGTGAAGGGAGGGTTCCTTCGTGGAATCCGTATACTTTCTCCGGGACTCCGCTTGCTGCAGGGTTTCAGACCGGAGCTTGGTATCCGGTAAACATACTGTTTTTTATCTTTCCGACACTTATTTCTTGGAATATATATATACTTCTTCAACCAGTTCTCGGAAGTTTATTTTTGTTTCTCTATTTGAGAAATCTTAAACTATCTCAATTTTCATCGTTATTCGGATCTTTTGTTTTTGCGTACTCAGGATTCGCGGTAGCATGGCTTGAGTGGGGAAATATATTTCATACGGCTCTATGGCTACCACTTGTCTTACTC
>CAZOHC010000018.1:0-21686 GCA_964579845.1 uncultured Gammaproteobacteria bacterium
TATATGGATGATGCCGTTATCAACCACAGTAAAGTCTCCGTCAATGATGTCTTCTTCCAGTCCTGCAGCAGAGGTTATAATTTTAAATGTTGATGCAGGAGGATATGTTCCGGCAATTGCTCTATTCAGTAACGGTTGGTTCTGTCCGTCAAGCAGAATATCACTAACTTTCGTATAAGCACTCTCTGAGGCAGGTTTATAGCCGGAATCAAGCGTAAAGAGATTCGGATCAAATGAAGGTTTTGACACCATACTGAGGATTTCTCCGTGTGGTGTAGAGACAATGGCTGACCCTTTCACTACCTCACGCATTGCAGCATAAACAGCCTCCTGCAGTTCTGCATCAATAGTAAGCGTGATGTCTCTGCCTGACGTCGGTTCTGTTTGGCCAAGCGTCCTCACCGGAGTACCCATTGCATCGACCTCAATCAGCTGTTTCCCGTTTTCCCCTTTCAATACTTCCTCATATCGCTGCTCGATGCCGTCTTTTCCGATAAGATCAGTCGGATCATAATGACTGTATGCAGTGTCCTTCATCTGATTTTCTGATATCTGACCGATATACCCGATTACATGACTGAGTGCCTCTTTATATGGATATTGACGAAGTGAATCGACCTCAATCCCCCGTTCTCCTTTCGCAATTCGTGAGACTGCCTCATCATGATTGAGAAAAATAACTGTGGCTGCCTCACTGGCTGAATTTTTCTCAACTTTCCTGAACCCCGGCAGATTGTAAACTAACGGGGTACCGTTGCGATCCATGATGATACCTCTAGGCGCATGGATAAGTTTCGTTCGTATCCTGTTGGAATCTGAAAGCGAACGATAATATTCTCCGTTAACTACTTGAATACTGATGAGCCGAAGTAAGAGAATCAGCGAAAAACAACCAGCAATGACAAGCAACGTTAGAGAGCGAAAGGTAAAAACCCGCTCTTTATAATGCCGATGCTTCACTTTTTCTGTTCTGATATGATCACCGAACGCGTATCCTATTTTCATATTGTTTCGAAGACTCGTCTTCTCATCACAGATCATTACACTCGTTGAAATCCGTCATCTGCTGAGGTTCTGTTAAGCGATGTATAGACAGCAAACGCTGTGGCTGCAATGACCGTACTGACAACGCCTTGGATGAGGACGCCGGATTCACCCATGAGCAACAAGTATCCGATACTGCCGAAGAAAGAAGCGATAATGACGAACGGCATTGTTGCTGTTTCATATTTTCGCTGATAAAGAAGTATGAGAAAGAGAAACGTTACAAAGAAAAGACTTGAAAACCCGATCGGTCGGAACGAGAATACATCTAAAATTATGCCGGATAAGAAAGCGAGCGGAAAAATCCATTCTTGGCGCTTCATTACCATCAGGCACAGCAAAAAAATCAACGCAACGGGAAGCGTTGTCAACACTCCCTCGAAGATAATCATGAGCATAAAGAGTATCCAAGATAAGAAACGCATAGAAATAAGTCCTCAGCTATGTGGTGATGGTATGTATTAGCTATCACTCGCCGCTTTTTATAATAAAAACCATGTCTAACCGCGAGAAATCTACCAAACTCGTAACCTCTGCCGTTTGGAAAAGATCACTGGCTTTCTTTTCTACGGACTTTATTTTACCGATAACTAAATCCGGAGGATAGCCGCTGCCTGCCAGGTCTTCGTCTCCTTTTGTGACAACGATATCTCCTTCTTCCAGCGTATCTGAGAGCACGACATTTTCAAGCATTAACATACCGTTTCCGTTTCCTTTTATAATGCCTAAAGCATTTGTTTTATTTGTTTTAGCTGTTACGGACTGATCTGGGTGAGAGATAAGAGCGATTAATGAACGGTTTTCCGTAACTTGTGAGACAGTCCCCACCACATTGTTCGTGACGAGAACCGACTGTCCGACCCGCACACCCTGGAGACTTCCTTTATCGATTATAATTTCTTCAGGGAGCGACACGCCTGGAAGAAATGTCTTCATGCCGATCACATTTGCAGGAAGCAACTCGCCCGGTGCGAGGATATCCAGATCATATTGATCACGAAGCGCACTCGCTTCTCTAGCGAGTTCCGTCTGGTCAACAATTTGCTTCGCCAATGATTGATTTTCCTCTTCAAGCCGTACCTGTTTCCCTGAATGATAAATCAGTCCGCCGAACGTACCGTAGAGAGTTTTCTGAAGCGGAAACGTTACCTGTTCAACGACGTGAATAGTGAATGGAGAGAGCTGTTGCCGAAAGAGAAAAAGGAGTATCAGTGATCCGATAAAAAAAAGTGAGAAGACAGTGAGCAAACCCGTACGTTTTTGCATGCACCTATTGTAGCCACTCCAACGAGCAAAGACAAGTGAAAACTTAAACCCAAAAAGTTACAATGTAAAAATAATGAGGAGATTTATGTCAGTCCACCGGTAACTTTTACTCTGGAGAGAATAGAGTCATCTTCAAGCACCTTCCCTGCTCCCCGGGCAACGGTTGTTAACGAGTCGTCAGAAACGACAACAGGCATCTTTGTCCGCTCAACGATTAATTGGTCAAGTCCTTTCAAATTTGCCCCTCCGCCGGTAAGAAAAATACCATGTTCCAGTATATCTGAGATGAGCTCAGGAGGTGATTCTTCAATAACATCAGCGATCGCCTCAACTATTTCAGTCACGACCGGAGCGAGTGCTTCTCGTACTTCTGATTCTGTAATACGAAGCGTTCTCGGCAGTCCGGTCTCCAGATCCCGGCCGCGAACGATCATCATCCTCTCTTTACTGGTTTCGTTCTTTTCATCCTCAACTTTTGACTTCTGACTTTTAGCTTTTGAACTTTTTTCATACGCACTGCCGACTTTTATTTTCAGCTCTTCTCCTGTCCGCTCACCTAGAAGCAGCCCGTGTTTTAGCCGAATATAATGCAGGATTGCAGCATCCATATCATCACCGGCAACTTTTAGTGATTTCCCGACAACGATACCTCCGAGCGAAATGACAGCCATTTCTGTCGTACCCCCGCCGATATCAACGACCATGACACCTTTTGACTGGAAGACAGAGATATTTCCTCCGATTGCGGCTGCCATCGGCTCTTCAATCAAAAAAGCCTCTCGAGCCCCTGCCTGCAGGGCAGCTTCCCAGACAGCACGCCTCTGGACCTCAGTAACAGCTGAAGGAATACCGATAACAACCCGTGGCCGGGCGAGAAGTGTGGGAAAAATATTTCCTGATTCATGTACTTGCTTGATATATGCAGAAATCATCGCTGCCGTCGCATCATAATCAGCGATAATCCCACCACGAAGCGGCCTTACCGTAACAATCGTCTGTGGAGTCTTTCCGACCATTTTTTTCGCTTCCGTTCCGATTGCGATAACTTTTTTCGTCTTTTTCTGCATCGCGACGACTGACGGTTCACGAATAACGATCCCTTTTCCTTTCACCCAAACAAGCGTGTTCGCAGTACCGAGGTCTATACCGATGTCGTGAGAGAAGAAACTGAAGAACTTATTAAGCATAAATTACTAAACCATTCTACCAACTCGCCACAAGCATTGCCAGCATTATATTCGAGTACCCGGAATACATATAGACAACGTGATTGACAGAAGCGATTGGATATTTAGGCTGCGAAACGTAAGAGTTCTCTTGCTTGCTTGCTTGCGATTTCGAATCGTGATCCACCTAAATTACCTTTAAAGCGAGTGGTAAATTTTCGAAGTTCTTTAACAAAATTTGATGCTTCTAATTTATCTCGCAAAACGATAGGATCTGAGAGATTATTTCTTTCATCACTCGAAAGATACTGCATGAAGTCTTTTACCATATGTGGATTGGTTCCCATAACCTCTTCCATAAAGACCTTTATAACAGCAATCGGAATTACATCAGATTGTTTTGAAAGACTATTGATGTTTTCAACTATTTCATTCATTACAATTTTTGAGCATGCGCTCTCGATTGCCTGAGGAGTGTACTCAACAACAGTTTCTCCATTTTCGTTCTGACTTTCTCTTTGGAATTTAGGACGCCAAGCAACAGTATGCTCCACTAAAGGCTTTAATTCTTCCGGTAGTTTATATTCGTCTCTAAACTCTTCCCATGTATGCCAGGGTGTTTCAACTTCAATTTCTTTCACCTCTTCTTCACTCACTTCCGCCTGAGCTTTCTCGCTCACATTATTTTTATTTGACACATGTAGAACATCATCTAATGAAACATTGATTTTTACTTCTAATCCGTCTACATCTATAATCTGAGCAGGACCCGAGTCCCCATGTTCATCAGGATGGCTCTGCGTAGATGAACTTGTTGGTTCAATTGCAGTCATATTGACGATATCCGTGAACAGTACCGGTCGATTTTTCTCTGAGCTTCCTTCATCGAGAAAATCAACTACATATGCAATCTTTTCAGGATTTTCTTCATCAAGCCGCAACACTCGACCTGCCCGCTGTTCTGCAATAACGATTGACTTCGTCGGTCGAAGATTCAAGCATACACTAGCTTGTTTCTCGTTAAATCCCTCGATCAATAAGTCTGCATTACATAACATTTTAATTTTCCCCTCCTTATAGTCTCGAAGAATTTCTTCACGAACCTTCTCTGAAGTCTCCCCACTAATAACTGCAGCCGATATTCCTTGTTCGTTAAACTCACTAGCCAACGCTCTGGCATGATCAACTCCGACACAATACGCTACACCAGTCTTTCCTGATAATTCTGGTCTGCTTTTGTATACTTCGACAGCTGCCTGATTTCTACCTTGGATGTTTACAGCTCGTTCGAGCTCTGTCTGGTTATATTCGCCATCATTGACTGAGACATTACTAAGATCAAGTGAGGTCTCGACAATATATGGAATAAACGGGGCAATGATTCCTTCATTTGCTGCTTCCTCTATTGATTTAGCATAGATTTCATGTTCCAACAGTTTAGAAACTTGTTTCTCTTCATTAAATTTCGGTGTGGCAGTAAACCCTAACTTAATAGAATGAGTAAATTTCCTCACTGCTTCCTGTCTTTTATCTGAAAGTGCTCTATGTGCTTCATCCAGGATGAGCAATCCGTATTGTTTGGGGTCAATTTCACCAGAAGCAACTTTATTAACGAGAGAATCATAAGTTGTAATAGTGACATGTTTACCGTGTGTGTTTGACTCTGCATAGATCTTACCCATATCCAAACTGGTCGCGAACTTCTTAACTTCCTTTCCTGCTTGATTCACCAATATCTGTGACGGCACGACAAGTAATGTCTTCATTCTTGACGCCTCAAGAAATTCTGTGAAAAGAACTGTTTTGCCCGTGCCTGTTGGAAGCTTTATGTAACCTTCTTGCTTGCCTTCTTTCAGTGCTGATGTAATGGAGTTAAATACGTCCATTTGATAAGGTCGCAGAGTCGGTTCTCCCGGAGCTGATGATTCATGCTGATTAATATAACGATCTAAATTTTCCTCTAAAACTCGTGAGCGGAAATTCAGGATTTCATTAACGTGGGTCGAACTGCCTCTTTCCTCTTTAGCGATAAATTGTACTGCTTTTTGGTAAACATCGAAAGCAACTGGATAATCCTTTCGAAGATCGTGCGGACTGGCAGTTAACAAATCTTTACGAAGTGTATTTTCTGGTTCGAGCTTGATTCCAAGTATACCCTCCGCATTTTTTAACTGCTGATCTAAATAACTTTCATCATATTTTATCGTCGGATATTCCGGAATTCCTGAAAATTCAGCCATATATTAATTTATACATAGTATCTCTCGTGAGTCAAATTAAAGAAGTCTGTTCAGTTTTTATGTAGCATGTTACAATTAACCTCATGAGAGATACCTTTATCCACTGGTGCGACAGAGTGATCCGCTACGGGATATATGCACTGTTTTTCTTTGTTCCTCTGATCGTCACGAACACCACATCAGAACTCTATGAGTTAAATAAAATGTGGTTCACCTGGGAAGTTACTATTTTTATCGTCGCTGCTTGGGTCTCGAAAATGATTCTCCAGGGAAAGTTCTCCGTCCAACGAACACCGCTTGATATTCCGATACTACTTTTCCTCCTCTCACAAATCATCTCTACTGTTATCTCGATTGACCCGCATACGTCATTCTGGGGATACTATTCGCGATTTAACGGAGGGCTACTGTCGACCATAACGTATAGCGTCCTGTACTACGCCGTCGCAACGAATCTGAGAAAAGAGCATATTCTGAATATCCTCAAAGTAACGCTTGCCTCCGCTCTCATCGTCGCGCTGTGGGGACTACCCTCGCACTTCGGAAAAGATCCGACCTGTTTGTTATTCCGAGGAAGCCTGGATGTTGAGTGCTGGACAGATGCATTTAAACCGACGATCAGAATCTTCTCAACCCTCGGCCAACCAGCTTGGATGTCTGCGTATATGAATATCGTCATTCCGGTTGCAACAGCATTTTCGCTGCTCCTGCTTCCGATATTTTCCAAAAAACAGCCCGAACTATCCCAGACAGAGCGAAATGAATCAGCCGTAATGTCATATATTACGTCCAAAAATTTCCTCATTCCGGCGATATTCGTCATACTCTTTTTTATCTGTTTAATCTTTACAAATACCAGAGCAGGCATTATCGCGTTTTGGCTCGGTAATGTCGTTTTCTGGCTCACACTGTTTATCAAACGATACTTTACACTCAAAACATTTTTCTCCCTTGCGTTGCTGTTTAATAGTATGTTTCTTCTCGCACACTTTTTTTTCGGAACATCATTCGCACAACTTGATGCATACACACTTCCCGCACTGACAACACGCGAGCAGACACAATCACCACCACAAACTGCCGAGACAGCAGTGCAAGATGCACCGGGAGGAGGAACAGACTCAGGGAAGATCCGCCAGATAGTCTGGCAGGGAGCGATTGATGTTTGGAAGGCAAACCCTATCTTCGGCTCAGGCGTCGAGACTTTCGCCTATTCGTATTACCTTCACCGGCCGGCCGATCATAATCTGACATCAGAATGGGACTATCTCTACAATAAAGCGCATAATGAATACTTAAACTACCTCGCGACAACCGGCAGTTTCGGACTTGTTACCTACGTACTTCTTCTCGGAGTCTTCTTATTCATTACTCTTAGATATCTACTGAAGAAGAAATCACTAAACGGAACATGGCTTATTACTCTCTCACTCGTTACGTCCTATATCACGATCCTGGTCACGAATTTCTTCGGATTTTCAGTTGTTATTACGAATCTCTATTTATTCCTCATCCCTGTCTTTATTTTCATTCTTGAACCGGAGTTACTCAAGAAAAAGCCGGTAGATGCAGCTAACAAGCCAACGAATATTAGAGAAGAGATTTCGGGCCTACAATGGACAGGTGTAACATTTACTGCATTTATCGGCGTGTTTTTACTGTTAATGTTCATGCGATTTTGGTATGCAGATAAGGCATACGCTCTGGGAAGTAACCTCAGTAATGTTCAGGAATATCAACAAGCATATCTCAGTTTAGGTGAAGCTGTGAATCTTCGTCCGTCAGAGCCGGTATTCAGAGATGAGTTCGCACTCAACAATGCGATGATCGCGACCTTATTGCTCATTCAAGAGGCAGAAGCAACACCTTCAGCTGAGACTATCCAACAGGCACAGATATTATCCGAACAATCGATTACGATTAGTAATGAGCTCGTGACAGATCATCCGAACAATATTACGTTCTGGAAAAATCGAGTTCGCTTATTCTACACATTGACACAGGCTGACAGAAAATTCCTCCCTTATGCCATCGACGCAGTCGAACAGGTAAGAACCCTCGCGCCGACTGATGCGAAAGTTATGTATAACCTCGGCGCACTCTATCAGGAGAATAATAACCCGGAAAAGTCCGCAGAGACGCTCGAGAAAACAATCCTGCTCAAGCCTGACTATCGAGATGCGTACTTCGCACTAGCTCTTGCCTACAACGAGATGGCAGTTGATGAAAATAATGTTGTGGTTAATCCAGACATGAGGAAAAAAGCAATCAGACAACTCGAATTTATTCTGGACAGATTATCACCGAATGATACTGAGGCAATAGAAACACTCTCCGCATGGCAAAATACAGGACAGTAAGTTCCCTCTACGATTTGTTTACTTATCAGGATGTATATCTTATAATTCAAAATTACCATCACACGACTATGTTAAAAATTGTTCAGGCACCGGCACCTGTCCTCGCCGAGAAAGCAAAGAAAATCGAAACTATTGATACCGCTACTCAGAAATTAATCAAAGAGATGATTAAGACGCTTGAGGCTGCTACAGATCCGGAAGGAGTCGGACTGGCTGCCCCGCAGGTCGGTAAATCCGTCAGGCTGTTTATCGTCAAAGAAACTCCTACTTCTGAAGTCATGGTATGTATCAACCCGGAAATCAAATCACTAAAGAATAAACCGCCGGTAAAAACGAAAAACGGAAAGAACGCAAAAAAGTCAGTAAAACTTGAAGGATGTCTCTCACTTCAGGATGTCTGGGGTGTTGTAAATCGTGCCGATGAAGTCGTACTCTCCTATACAGATGAAAAAGGTGACCATCACAAAAAAACATTTACCGGCTTTTTAGCAGTTATCATTCAACATGAATTTGATCATATTGAAGGAATTCTTTTCCCAAGACGCGTCCTTGAGCAAAATGAAAAACTATACAAAGCATCAAAAGATTCGTCAGGTGAGTTAGTTTTCGAAGAACTATCCCTTTAGTTCACGGGATGTATGGTTCACGTACATCTTTTTATATTTATTACATCTTACATTATAATTCTTACATCGACATGAAAGTAATCTTTTTCGGTACGCCTGAATTCGTTATCCCTATTCTTGAGTCTCTTCTAGATACTTCAGAAGTTGTCGGTATTGTAACAATGCCGGATAAACCCACCGGAAGAAAAAAAATACTCACACCCTCACCGGTAAAACAGGCAGCACCCGTTAAGGGAATTTCTACAGTCTTCACCCCAACACAATTTACCGATGAAATAATTACCAAATTACAGTCCTTATCACCTGATATCTTTGTTACAGCTGCCTATGGTAAGATTATTCCTGACGACGTATTGTCGATTCCACCTCTTGGGGCATTAAATATTCACCCATCTCTCCTGCCGAAGTATCGTGGCCCGTCACCGATTCAGACAGCTATTATTAACGGAGACACAAAAACCGGCATCTCATTTATGAAAATGGATGAAAAAATGGACCATGGTCCACTCCTGTTCCAGGAGGAAGTAAAACTTCATGGGAATGAAACGTTTGCCAGCCTCCACGTAAGTCTTTTTAAGCAAGCTGCTTCTATTCTTCCGACAGTTATTAAGCACTATGCATCGGGTAGAGTACAACCGACTGAACAGAATCATGCGGAAGCGACGTATTGTCAGTTGATCAAAAAAGAAGACGGATATTTTTCGGTAGATAATCCCCCGGAAGCAGAAATATTGGACAGAATGATACGGGCATATTATCCCTGGCCGACAGCATGGAGTAAATTACAGATGGGTGACGGAACACAGAGGGTTATTAAATTTCTACCGGAAGGAAGAATCCAGCTTGAGGGAGGAAAGCCCATGACGATCAAAGATCTTTTGAACGGGCACCCGGAACTCAGAGAAATAATAGAAAAACTGGGACTAATGACTAATGACTAATGACTAATGACTAATGAAATTCTACGCGGATGTTGGAGCTTCTTCTGGAGCAATGATAGGATTTTTTGCAAGTGTTTCGATTCGACGATACGTTCTGAGACACTTCGTACAAAGCCGAACACGACGACGCTGCGATGTGCCGACGAGGACACGTGTCTCGTGAAGGTTCGGTTTAAAAATTTTTCGCGTCCGGCGTTTTGAATGAGACACATTGTGTCCGTACATAACACCTTTTCCGCAATTTGCGCATTTCATTCCCATATGAATTGTAAGTATACTAAAAAATAGCTATAATTACAACAATTCGGAAAACGCAGCGGCCTCAGCGAGTCAGTTGCCGGAATACAAGTCGGCGAGAATACCTGCTGTACCCTACCTTCTGATCCTCAGATTTTCTGAAATAAACCGGGTTGTCTGAGTTTTCAAGCTTTATTATGGATACACCAGTCTTATTTATTATCTCATTTATCGTTCTCATCTACTCTGCTATTCTCCATGAAATAGCCCACGGCTACATGGCTGACCGACTGGGTGACCCGACAGCAAGACTTATGGGGAGATTGACGCTGAACCCGATTCCGCACATCGACCCGTTTCTCTCAATTGCTATGCCGCTTATTCTGCTTCTGACGAGCCCGATTATCTTCGGCGGAGCAAAACCTGTGCCGGTTGATATATTTAATCTCAGAGAAGGTCGAAAAGATATGGCACTGGTTGCACTGGCAGGGCCGGGTACCAATATCGTCTTAGCAGTCCTCGCTGCCGCAATAGCTCATATTTTCGGTTTTGATACATTCTCTCTTTTTCTGAGTAATGATCTGATCGCCCGAACCATCGGTACCGTCATAAATATTAATATTCTCCTCGCTGTATTTAACCTGCTTCCGATCCCGCCTCTCGACGGCTCGAAAATTTTCTCACTCGCGCTCCCTCCGAAAGAGGCACATGCATACATGTCACTCGGTTCATTCGGTATGATTATTTTATTTATGCTGCTTCTGGTTCCTCTGGGGCCGTTTTCGCTGCTCTCGATCGTTAGTGCCCTGAGACTTTCATTCCTCACACTTTTGGGCTTTTCATAGAATTTGCTTTACTTGACAGTAAAAGATAATATCCCGTAAGCTGAAAGTACCGCTCCGCATATGTATGTTGTGCTTCTTGCTATCATGATCTTTGTCTCGGCTGCATTGGCAGGATTATTCGCTCCTCCTTTTGACGAAGGAAAAAAAAACACGCTCGCCATGGAAGAATACACCTGCTGTGATACAGGTGATGGTGATCAATGTCGACCCTTAACAGATAGGAAATTCTCCTTCAGGGGCGAAGAATATGCGCTCTTAAAATCCGATGTCTATATCACTGCACACAACGGAGAGTTGTTACATTTAGATGCTGCTCAACCACGTACTGAACGTCGCGGGCAACGAGTATTCATCAACCCGAATCAACGAAGCAGCGGTGTAAGAAAGTTATTACCCGAATGTACTGAGTCCACACTGAACGGAGAGCCGTATGATCGGATTTATGGAGAACCTGTTAATAATCAAGGAAAGGGTTGCTATGCAATTCCTGATGATATGCTCGTTTATCTCTGTCGGGAGGCAGAAGGTCATCCGGGGGCATGTGACAGGCCTCAAGTGTCTGAAGCAACGAACGTAAAGTTTGATGTCTATATACGACTGAGTGACCTTACAGATGGTACAATTGAAGACCTCTACCCGTCTATTTCGTCCTGTTTTAAACCGCCATCTCTCGTCCAGGGAGAAGAAGATATTGTCTTTGAACCGAGTCCGGGTGGACAGAAAAACCTACAATTACGAACATTCGGATTTGAGATCGATGAACCGAATGCAGAATGGCTGGCACCATTCTGTAAACCGGCAGTCTATCTCTACCCTGAACGAAAGACTGAGATCAATGTCAAAGTTGCACCGAAAGGTGAAATGTTACTCACTATCCCTGAATATCCGTCAGCAGGTTGGGATGTCGTCGCTGAGCCAAACGGTGATATCTTCCACCACAACACACGATTCGATTATCTCTACTACGAAGCCTCAATCCCTGATGAGCTGATTCATAAACCTGAGGAAGGGTATGTTATCTCCTACGATAAACGCGAAGCATTTATGCGTGATTTGGTCGTAAAACTAGGCTTGAATAAAAAAGAGACTGACCAGTTCGTCGAATACTGGGCACCGATTCTCCCAGAAGCTCCGTACTACTTCATCGGTATCGTTCCTGTGACCAATCTTGATGCCATCTCCCCTGTCACGATCTCACCCAAACCTGACAACTTTATTCGCATCACCCTCTACTTCCAAGCGCTTGACACCTACAAACACGTTCAGGAACCGATAATCCCGGTCGTTAAAAGAGATGGTTTTACTGCTGTCGAATGGGGTGGTATATTTAAACAGGACGGAAAACACCCATTCTCCTGCTTTATGTAGGAATACACTATGTACGTTATTTTACTTGCCGTTGTTATCTTTGTCTCAGTAGCCCTTTCGGGGTTACTTGCACCGCCGTTTCCTGATGGCCAAGAAACAGCCTACCTCCCTGAGGGGTATACCTGCTGTGACACAGGTGATCGGGATGATTGCCGAGCACAGACTGAGAAACCACCGGCATTTTATAAAGGCGAGAGATATGCGCTGCTAAAATCTGATATGTATTTTCATCAATATAATAAAAATCTGACTGATGAGCATCTCGACCCGGCAGTCCCGAGAGTCGAGACAGGCCCACGAAATGAGCGTGTATTTATCAATCCTTCACAGGGGAGAAACAACGTTCATGCGCCTGAGTGTGATGGAAGCGGCGGATTTGACCAGCTATATGGTGAACCAGTACCCGGGGAACGAAAACCTGGCTGTTATAAAATTCCGGATGACCTCCTCATCTACCTCTGTCGATCGGATAGTCCTGGATGTCAGAGTCCGAGAATGAATCCTGACGGTGTAAAATTTGATACATATATTCGGGTAAAGGACGTCCAAGAAAGCGGCATCCCGAATGTTATCAAGAATTGTTATAAACCGGAAGTTAAAAAAACAGGTGAAAAAGTTATTCTTTTTGAGCCGAGTCCTGGTGGGCAGAAAAACCTGCAGCTGAGAACATTTAACTTTGAAGAACCAATACTTCCTGTTACATGGCTATCTCCGTACTGTAAACCGGCAGTCTATCTCTACCCTGAACGAAAGACTGAGATCAATGTCAAAGTTGCACCGAAAGGTGAAATGTTACTCACTATCCCTGAATATCCGTCAGCAGGTTGGGATGTCGTCGCTGAGCCAAACGGTGATATCTTCCACCACAACACACGATTCGATTATCTCTACTACGAAGCCTCAATCCCTGATGAGCTGATTCATAAACCTGAGGAAGGGTATGTTATCTCCTACGATAAACGCGAAGCATTTATGCGTGATTTGGTCGTAAAACTAGGCTTGAATAAAAAAGAGACTGACCAGTTCGTCGAATACTGGGCACCGATTCTCCCAGAAGCTCCGTACTACTTCATCGGTATCGTTCCTGTGACCAATCTTGATGCTATCTCCCCTGTCACGATCTCACCAAAACCTGACAACTTCATTCGTATTACCCTTTACTTCCAAGCTCTTGATAACTACAAAATCGTTCAGGAACCGACTATCCCGGTCGTCAAAAGAGACGGTTTTACTGCCGTTGAATGGGGTGGTATATTTAAACAAGACGAAAAACACTCATTCTCCTGCTTTATGTAACAGTTGTAAGAAAACAGACAGAGACTACTATAAATCTTGACTAAAACACGACTCCCCAGTATACTGATGCTGCTCTTTGATATACGAGTAGACTGTCAATATTTTTTCTCTAACAATCTTCTTTTGAGGTACCCGCCCGAAAGGCGTGGAACAAGGTAGTTTTTTTCGTATCCGAGGATACGGGAATAGCCTAGCCTGCTAGTACATACTCAGAGGAAATGAGCAGTCCTACTCGGTATCTAAGGGCAAGAATTTATTTTTCCTTATCTTTTTCTTTTATAACAGGCAGCCGTACAGTAAAGGTTGAGCCTTTACCCTCAGTGCTCTCTACATGTATCTCTCCTTTATGGTTCGCAACGATCGCCCGTGTAATGTAAAGTCCTAAACCGAACCCTGAAATTCGTGAACCTTCATGTTTTCGGGAGCGGAAAAATCGAGTAAAAATACTTTCTTTATCTGCTTGAGGAACTCCCTCTCCAAAATCCTGAACAGCAATTTCAACAAAGGAACTTCGACTTCGAACATTGATATGCACGCGGTCAGCATTCGGTGAATATTTAATTGCATTTGAGAGAAGGTTCGATAGCACTTGCCCGATACGATCTTCATCTCCGAAAACCATCTTGGAGGTGCTTCCTTTTTTGATAAGCGTATGGCTCTGGGTTATATACTGAAAGTCTACAACAACTTTTTCGATAAGGTCATCAATCTTAAAAGGCTTCATCTTCATGTTCAGCCTTCCTTCCTCAATCTTGCTGACATCGAGCAGGTCATTTATAAGCTCATCTAATTTATTCAACTGACTATTGATATTTGTGAGAAAATAAAGTGTCCGAGTATCATCAGTGTTGTTAAACTGCCTCATGAGTATTTGCGTGAACGCTTTAACCGAAGTGAGTGGAGTCTTCAACTCATGACTCGCGATGCTGATAAATTCATTTTTCTTCTTATCAAGAGCTTGTTGCTCTGTGATATCCAGATAAAAAGCAATAATTCGTCCTGTTGCCTTATTCAGTAATACTGCGCCAACCATAACCGAAATACGTTTTTTATCTTTTCTGATGTACTCTTTAATATAAGGTTGTGACATGCCCTTTTTCAGGATTCTTTTAATTTTCTCCTCATCATGTTTCTGGTATTCAGGAGGCGTCAGTTCACGCCAATTAACTTTTCCCGCCTGTAATTCTTCGCGAGTATACCCGATCATCTGGAGGAACATATCATTTGCTTCATAAACTCTCCCGTTAATATCCTCGACAACCACACCGATAATATTTGCGTTCGTAAACCTTTTAAACTGCAGCTGACTTTGGCGAAGTCTTCGCTCTGTTTTCTTTCGTCTGGTGATATCCCGATAGTACGCTGAAACACCGTCAGGTGAAGGATAGAGCGAGACATAAAACCATTTATCTTCACCTGGAAGTCTGATTTCAAATTCTTTTGTTCGCTGCGTTTTGAACGACTCTCTGCAGTTTTTATATAAAATCGACTTTTTTGCATTCTTGTACACATCAACAAACCGCTTCCCAAGCGTCTCTTCCCTGGACAAGCCGAACATTTCCTCAGCTCTCCGATTCATATACATAAATCGCATATTCCGATCGTACGTTATAAAAACATCAGAAATACTTTCCAGAATAATCGCCTGCCACCTGGTCGCGCTTTGCATACTTTCACTGATGAGACTGATAAACGTTCCCTGTGCAACGAAAAGCAACACCCGCAGACGTTCTTCAGTATTTGAAAGCATTATCTCAGATTCAGGTTCAGGTGAGTAGAACACACCGAAGAAAATACACAAGATAGTAGCAAAAATCCCCGACCCTAACCCTCCATACCATGAACACAGAACAACAGCGAACGTAAACAAAATATACGTGAGATTCTCTTCAAGCGCATAGTTAAGCGTGATTCTGATCGTTGCCACGAGAAACACAATCCAAAATGTCATGAGGTATCTTTTAAAAAAGGGGGGCTTTTGCCATCTCGTGACAAGCAAAGAAAACGGACGCAGTAATGTATAAGTCCTCAGGTTCTCAAGTTTATTATAAAATGAAGTAACGAAGCGGAAAAATGGCATAGTTTGCATAAATCTTTTCCTACTATTCTTCACAAGAATTAGAGCACATTCTTTCCAAAATCGCTTCGATTGTAGGTGAAAAACAACAATTTAACAAGAGGCAGACAGCGATGTTATTCTGTGGTTTTTTTGGTAAGCGATGTATTAAACGGAGACTCAATCGGTCGAAGGTCCTGATCCAATTGTTGTAATTCATTGCCTACCACCAGATAATTCTGGTCAGTTGTAGAGCCATCTGCCTCTGAGTAGAGCTGATAAACAGTTGCATCAGGATTCGTTGCATCCCCCCGAAGTGTTGTCCACTTTCCGTTTTCTATATACGGTTCAACTTCACGCCCCAAATAGGTACTGGACATCGTATAGGTTTCATCATTATACAGCGTTAAAATAGTATCAATTCCCTCACAATCCGCGCATGGCAACCTCCCCTCATACACTGCGAAGGCTGTTTTTGCAACAGGAGTTGTTGTGGCATCAGGCGCCAATGAGGTATTCGGTGAGACTGCTGAATTTCCGCTTCTGTAGAGAAAAACCCCTGCGATAACAATCGCGAAAAGGGCGATAGCTATGAGGATGTTTTTATTCATGATTAGGTAAAAGATAATTTATTGCAGAGTAAAAGTCAAGAGAAATTGCTCAAGTCTTCGCTCTGAGTTTCCATTGTATCGGGTATGCCAGTACCAGCACGATAAGTATTGCCAGCAAACTGTAGATAATCGGTGAGATAAACTGCGGAGCTGCTGACAACAATGGTTTTAGTTGCAGCAAAGTAAGAAGCTTGGAGACATACGGAAATGCCAGTAGATGCCAGGCGAAAATTACCAGCGACTGTTTTCCGAGGTATTCTAATAGACGATTTTTTTTGATTATCATACTGAGTAAGACCGTACTGATAATTCCTCCCCAAGCTCCTAAGTAAAAGTAAACAACATTATTTAAACGATCCTGCCGCAAATCTACTTGAAGTTCATAGAAAGCTATATTTACCATTGCACCGACAACGAAAATAATAAGTGCTGTGATCAGAAAAAAAACAGCATGTTTTTTAATCATGGTCATGATGTTTTCAGGAATCGTCGTCATGAGGTATCCTCCGCCGAAAAAAACAATCGCAGTCAGGGCAGTTTCCAACCCGAACGGAAGTTTTATCTCAGAGAAAAAAAGTGAATAGCAGTACCCGAGACAGGCAAACAAGCCCATGACCACGAGAAGATATTTTATATCCGATGAATAACGGGTCACAGCGAAAAAGAGAACCCGCGTTAAGAATAAACAAGGTAAAAACCAGAGTAAATTATTAAACGCCAATAAATTATTATTTCCGTTTCCGTAGAATATGCTTCCGAACTGCAGAAGAACAGCCGGTAATTCAGGCCGTCTGGTAACATACCACAGAAGCAAGCTCAAGATAGCGAATATCAGATACGGCAACAAAATGTTTCTGGCATTTTTACCTATAAATGACTGCCATGATTCGTCAGGTTTATACCGAAAGACAAGCCCTGAGAGAAAAAAGAAAAGCGGCATATGAAACGCATATATGAGATACCTGATGATACCCGGAGATAATGCATGGCCATATACAACCAACAGGATGCCGATTCCCCTCGAAATATCAATCCAAGCAATCCGTTTCTTACCCACGATTAGTTGAGTATTATGAAAAGTGATATAATTGTCAAGAAAGTCAGACATTAACTGTACACATCTCATGAAATTTGCAACCTACCTCAAATCAATCGCTGAAGAAGTAGAAAAAGAACTCGATGAATCATTGACTGTCTGGAAAAACAGTATCGCAAAAGAATATCCGTCAGTCAGCCCGTTTATCGAGGCCTTCGTCGACCAGTGTCGTGGAGGAAAAAGGATCCGTGGAGCATTGGTACACCTCGGCTACTCCCTAACTGGCGGAGAAAAAGTAAAAGATATCCTCCAAGTATCCGCTGCTTTTGAAATCTTTCAGACTGCTATCCTGGCACATGATGACATTATTGATAAAAGTGAGCTCAGGCGCGGCAAGCCTTCTCTGTATCAAGCACTCGGAGGGAACCACTACGGGATAGCGCAGACAATCAGTTTGGGTGACTTGGGATTTTTCTTGGCAACGGAACTGATCACCAAAAGCAAATTCCCTGATCCACAAAAGTATAAAGCGCTTCTGTTCTTCTCCCAAACCATGCAACTGACTGCACTCGGTGAGATATTGGATGTTTATTCTCCGACCAAAGAGACAATCAGTGACGAAGACGTTCTGACGATAATTCGGCTCAAAACCTCTCCCTACTCCGTGATCGGGCCGCTTTCAATCGGTGCTATATTCGGAAACGCAGATGAAGAACTTTTGAAGAAAATACACTTTTATGGAGATAATCTGGGAACTGCCTATCAGATACATGATGATATATTAGGGATCTTTGCTGAAGAGGAGACGCTCGGTAAATCAAATGTATCAGATATTATTGAAGGAAAAAGTACACTTCTTATCTGGTATGCTCGCGAGCATGCGAATTCTGACCAAAAAGAACTGCTTGATAACATCTACGGAAAACCATCGCTTACCAAAGACGAAGTAGCAACGATTCAGACTGTTTTTAGAGATACCGGAGCATATGACTATGCAGCAAAACTGGTAAAAGACTATACCGAAAAAGCATGCAGTGTTATTCCTGAGTTAACGACAGATCCTAAGCAACAGGAACTATTACTAGATATCGCAGGATTTCTCTCAGAAAGGAAAAAGTAATATGCCCTCACTTCCCCGTCACGTCGCGTTTATCATGGATGGTAATAGACGCTGGGCTAAAGACCATAAACTCTCGCTCTTCCTGGGGCATGAAAGCGGCGCACGAAATATCCAGCCGCTCGTTGAGTTTGCGGTTAGTAAAGGGATTAGCTATCTGACATTCTGGGCTTTCTCCACTGAGAATTGGCAACGTGCTGATGATGAAGTCACTGACATTCTCAACGTCTTCCGCAAAGCGTTGAAAGACCCCATGATTGCAAGACTAAAAGAAGTAAAAGCAAAAATACAAATTATCGGTGATGTCTCACCATTTCCTGATGACATTCAACAGGAAGTTCAGAAAATTATCCAGGACACGAAACAAAATGACAAAATTACGGTTAATATTGCACTCAATTACGGCGGACGAGCTGAAATCCTACAAGCCGTAAAAGTATTAATCATAGAGAAAAAAGAATCACTCACAGAAGATGAATTCAGTAGCTACCTCTCAACGGCCGGACAACCCGATCCTGACTTCATTATTCGCACCGGCGGCGAGATGCGACTAAGCGGGTATCTCCCATGGCAATCAGTCTACGCTGAACTATACTTCACACCAGTCTACTGGCCTGATTTCGGAGAGAAAGCGTTTGAAAATGCCCTGGAGGAATATGCTCGGAGACATCGTCGTTTCGGAAAGTAAGTCATTTCTTCGGAAAATTCATCTCTGCATCAATCGTCTTTCTCATATGAATCAGTGGTGCGTCACCGAGATCTGAATTTACGTTAAACACTAAATCTGCCTTTTCAGGCTCTAAATTATCCAAGTAATCATTATAATCTTCTACACTCACTTCCCCATTCAATACGCCTCGTAAACGCTGTCCCAAATCATAGAAAAACGGCTTATGATCAGGATATACATCATAAATTCCTCCCCGAAGCGAATCATAATCAAATTCAGGATTATCGGAATTCGGAGGTGCTTCAGCTTTAGCTGGTGGAGTGTATATTTCGATTTTGATAGTAGGCTGTTCTGCTTGAGCCATACTACCCCCACGCTCTACGTTCATAGTAACGTGAGTGTAAAAAATAATTGTAAACTCTATGTATGAATCTGCGCACTATATCAATACCGTGTTTTAAAGTTGAGCGCATCTGTGCTCCACAGTTCTCCGGTTGCTCATAACTACATCGTCTGGTAAAATTATGAAGCTCAAATGAGATGCCGCTGCGTTGAACGCAGCAATTGGCGTGTTGAACGTGCCGACTTAGCTCAGTGGTAGAGCAGCTGTTTTGTAAACCGCAGGTCATCAGTTCGAATCTGATAGTCGGCTCAAGTAAGTATCAGGGGACGAGTATAAAGTATTAAGCAAATGAACTTAATGTAATTTGTTAACCCTTTATATTTGATACTTGTCCCTTTATACAGAGCGTACAACCAAGCTGAGTTGGCGGAGTAGTCAATCGCACCTGACTGTAGATCAGGCGGCCGAAAGGCCTACAGGAGTGCAAATCTCTTACTCAGCACATTGCCCCGCATCAAGCGGGGCTCGATGTACAATCCCAATTTTAAATTAAAAAATAATTGATCAGTTTTGAGAGTTTATACATTTGATCGCCTAGATAGTTCAGTGGCAGAACGCTTTCTTGGTAAGAAAGAGGTCTCGGGTCCGATTCCCGATCTAGGCTCATCAGCTCTCAGAAAATGCGACCCTATTTACAGTTACTTTGAGGCTCTGTATTTTCCTGCTTAAATCTGATATAATCTCTTCTCATATGGCGAAAAAAGGCGAACATCGAATCACAATCGGATTAGTCTGTCAAACCTGTAAAAACAGGAATTATGTCACGCAGAAAAATAAAATGGAGACCCCTGAGAAGCTTCTCTTGAATAAATTCTGCAGTCACTGTCGAAAAGTAACAGAGCACAAAGAAGTCGAGAAACTGAAATAATTTACGTAAACGTGTACCTACTGCGTATATGAAATAGCAGATGATTGAAGCTATTCTATACGCTTTTTTTATGGTAAACTAGTGCCATCAGCGATAAGCCATCTGCTAAATTAGGGGCATCGGTTAACGGTAAACCATCCGTACGGAGACTGGGGGTTCCATGCACTATGTTTACATATTGAAGAGTCTTAAAGATGGGAAATTGTATAAAGGGAGTACAAGTAACCTGACACGGAGATATGAACGACATACAAAGGGCTTAGTACCCGCGACAAAACATCGTTTACCTTTGAGACTGATCTATTATGAAGCGTATAATGCGAAATTAGATGCAATAAGGCGAGAAAGATATCTCAAAACACTCGAAGGTGGAGCTGCGCTATACAAGCAGCTCGAAGAAACTTTAAAAATTTAGGGGCATCGGTTAACGGTAAACCAGCGGTCTCCAAAACCGCGACTGGGGGTTCGATTCCCTCTGCCCCTGCCACATTCAGCTCACTTCGTTCATGAACGTGGCTGGTTACTTCTACATCCTGCGAAGTACTATCAATCAACTCCAAATAAGATTTAATCCTGTTATGGCCTTCACTAGAGTTAATATAGCTGTGAGACCTCCAGAAGAAGTAATTGAGGAAGCAATTAAAATAAGCAACGAAATAAGTAAAGAAGCAGAACCTTTTTTCATTTTAGATGATGATACTTTCTTCCCGCACATCACTATTTACTCCCCTGAATATCCAGCTAAAAATCTCGACAAAGTACTAGAAACAGTAGAGAAAATCCAATATCATGATCCAGCAAAAGCATCCTCGCATCAAATAAAATCCTCCACTCCAAAGCTATAGAAATGATCAGCAGATAATCACATTGCGTTTTTTTATAAATACTGAAATACTTGTGATATGGATAATGAATTACAAAGCTCACAACAGGTATCTCCAACATTACCGCCAGAACCTCCTAAGACAGATACTCATACCCTTCATTCAAACAAAAAATTACTCTTTGTCTTCGGAGGCGTCCTTATTCTTCTCCTCGTAGCAAGCGGTTCGTATCTGCTCGGATTACAGCAGAATAGGAAACAGACAGAGGTTGCTCAGCAACCTGTTCCTACCATTCTTCCCACGCCTAGCACTATAGATACCGACGTTTGGATGAGCAGTCAAGAAAATGCGATATATGCAGAAAATGGTTTTTCTTTTCGATATCCTCCGTTTATCCATTTGATTCAAGGAGTAAGCAACGAAGATCTGTGGGAAGGAAATCTTTGGAAAGGGGCAGTAAATGATCCGAAAAGTCAAATTGTTAAGAAGTTACTCCTCAAAAGATCAACGATTCCTTTCCCAGAAATAACAGAAGGAGGTAGTATTGATTTCATCACATCTGATTACCCATATGAACCGGAAACACTGAGGATTCATGCTCTCACGACTTCACAGGTTGCACTTGGAGCAAAGACAGCGACGATGTATGATATTAGCCCCTATGAGAAGATCGTGCGTTTTGAGAGCAACAATAACTAATATGAATTGATCG
>CAZOHC010000019.1:0-21213 GCA_964579845.1 uncultured Gammaproteobacteria bacterium
CCTGATGCTCCGATAAATACAGATTCAGCGCAGAATGAGGAGAGTTTCTTCGATACGACAGCCGAGAAAAAAGACGATGAGACCATTCATGATCTCACGTAGCATGAAGCCTGTACATTCGAAATGCTCATTTCGGAACTCGAAAATTTAGCAATGTAACAATAAAGCAATTGTTCTTACTTACTTTTCTTCTTCAGCCGTTTGTTAATTCGTGCAGGTCCTTTTTTCCCGAACATGTTTCCTTTTGGTTTGCGTGCAGCTTTTGACATATACCTCCTGGAAATATTATAGCACGGATTCAAAAAATTCAGCATACTCGGTGATTCAGATGGTCAGAACATCGGTTAAATCAGAAATCAGTGATTGCAAGATTGAAGACGTATGTTTCTCTGGTGTACTGACTTACTGACACGCTGATTTTCTGAGTTTGCAGAGTATTCTGAAGTCTTATTTCGCGTTGGACTCAGCGATGATTCGTCCTTCACTCACCCCTAAAATGTGCAGATTAAGCTTTGGGTAGAGGAGGGTTCTCCCTGTCTTTCTGATAAGCATTCTGATATCACGAATCGATGGAAGAGTACTGTATTGCAGAATCTCGGGTTTTTCCTGAACAGCGCCGAAGATATCGTAGATCGGATGATCTTTCGGAGCTTTGGGATACGAGGCAAGCGGTTGCAGCTCTTTTCCGTATCGTATTCGTTCAGGTTTGGTTTTTTTCATTTCTTTATTATGAAACTCATTCCACGTAGCATATTTCTCCTTCGTGAGGTGCATCGTGGACCGGCAGATAATCGTGCCACAGGAGCAAAGGTGCGTACAGGGGGCGCAGGATTTGTCCTGCGGGCTTAACAGATAGTTAATCGTTAACTCCTCACCGGGAAAGATACGCCGGAGGGAGAAAAAAAGGGTATGGCCTTTATAGGTATACATCCAGGTATTCGGGGTACAGGAATGATTGAGGAGATATGTTCCGGGTTTTGCGAGGTCAGGAAAGATTGAAGCACGATCATGGTAGTACATGAGGTAAAAGTTTTCCTCCTCATCGATCCCGTCTTCTTCTGCCGGATGGACGACTGTACCGAGGTAGTCACCGATAATTGTTCCCTGAGCTATCTCTTTGCTCGCAAAAACACCCCGACCCTTTTTCGGGGTTTTTCGTACCTCCCAGGCATCATCAGGTAATAAAAACATCAGGCATGATTGTATCACAAAATAAAGATTATCGTCTCATAGTTTGTGGGATTACTCATGCTTTGTTATAATATCGCCTCTCTTTATCTTCATCTATCAGGACTCCTTGAGGATTGGAGAGGAGAGAGTGGGTTGAAGGTTGCTCGCGAAAGGATTTCTATGCGTGAGGTAATGCACGTTCGAGAGTTTCCTGACCATCGGTTTTATCTGCTGGTTCGCATTCGGACCTTTCTTCGGTTCTTCCGGTTCAAATCGATTTGGATCTCGGAAGACTACGAAGAGTTGATCGTTAAGTACGATTACCTGATCCGGACTGGTAGCAAGCCGAGTCAGCTCGCTATTATCGGTTGCTCGGGGAGATCAGGGCTTCAGATTACCGCAAAGTATGCTGGAGCTTCTTCGTAGCAAGACACGATTGGGGTCTTCGGGTTATCCGGAGACCCCTTTTTCATGGGTAAGACGAGGCTATATGGTAGACTATAGCCCTATAGTAGATTGACATTGTTGTTCTCTTATGCTATACTTCACCAAGTACAGGCAGATTTATGGTTCCGAACCATTGAAACAATGCATCTGCTTAATTTTGAATCTACATTGACTCAGAAAGATAAAGATACCTCAATATTTTCTTTAACCACTCGTATCTTCTCTTCGCAATCAACGGATATTTCTCTACTTAAGCAGTTGCATTTTTTCCATGACTCGGATTCCTGAGTATCTTCTCAGACATTAGTATATGTACAACAGTAAACGATACGCACCCCGGGACAGAAGGGGTAAAAAACATACCGGAGAAAAGAAACAGTTCCCGAAACGGCCGGCTCGACGAGAGCGGTCTATTGACGTATCCTTGCTTGTTCGAAAAGCTGTTGAAGAAGTTATTGAAGTGTATGTACCTGAGCACCAGTTCAGTGATTTTCCGATTACTGATCAGTTAAAGCAAGCGGTTATAGCAAAAGGGTATAAAACGCCGACGCCGATTCAGGATCAGGCGATCATACCGTTACTTCAGGGTAAAGATGTTGTCGGTATTGCCAATACCGGAACAGGGAAAACAGCTGCATTCCTCATCCCTTTGATTAATAAAGTGCTCCTTGATAGATCGCAGAAGGTCCTCATCGTCGCACCGACCCGTGAGCTTGCGGTACAGATTCAGGAAGAATTAGTGCAGTTCACACCGGGCATGCAGATACACTCAGTGTTGTGTATCGGAGGGGTTAACATCAACCCCCAGATCAGACAGCTTGCGAGAAAACCGCAGTTTGTGATCGGAACTCCGGGGAGACTCAAAGATCTTGAGAAACAACGAAAGCTGTTTTTGGGAGATTTTCAGAATATCGTGCTTGACGAGGTAGACCGTATGCTTGATATGGGGTTTATTAATGATATGAAGTATTTAATCGGGAAACTGGCCAAACCGAGACAGTCACTTTTCTTCTCAGCAACCCTTCCACAGGCCGCACAAGCGATTATGAAAGACTTTTTGACAGATCCTGTAACTATTACTGTCAAAACCCGTGATACTTCAAAAAACGTCGATCAGGATGTCATAAAAACGAACGGCAAAGCAAAGATCGATGTTCTGCATGATTTGCTCATCCAGGAAGGATTTGAGAAAGTGCTTGTTTTTGGACGCACGAAGTGGGGAATGGAGAAACTCGCGAAACTGCTTGAGAAACGCGGATTTAAAGTCGCGGCAATCCACGGAAACAAAAACCAGAATCAGCGTCAGCGTGCGATAACGATGTTCAAGGGTAATGAGATTACGATTCTACTCGCAACAGATATCGCTTCCCGAGGACTGGATATTCCCGGGGTAACCCACGTGATTAACTATGATTTACCGGAAACGTACGAAGATTACATTCATAGAATCGGGAGAACGGGGAGAGCTGAGAATAAAGGAAAAGCAATTACACTGCTTGATCATTAACCCTGAAGTTGCATTTCGCGGATAGCATAGTTGATGACTCGTTGGCCGACAGTAATATCCTGCTTCGTCTGCGGCTTCATCGGTAACTTCGTGATCTGTTTGAAATGAAACCACCCCATGTCAGAATCTGCTAGTAATGCATCTTCATCAGCCAAATCCTCAAAAACAGCGTAGTAGATATAGTGGTTCAGTTTTTTGTCTTTGTGGAAGTAATCGTAAACAGGAAAGCATGATTCAAGAGAGAGAGGGATACCGAGTTTCTCGGTTATGACCCGATGGAAGGTCTTTTCTGCAGTCTCATCCCCTTGGTTTTTTCCTCCGAAGAGTGTCCAGATCGCGGGCTGGTCAGGCTTAATTTGAAACTGATGCAAGAGAATTTGTTGGGAGGAAGGGTTATAGATAAATCCACTTGCATAAAACTCATTATGCATTAACATTATTATAGCAGAAATTTCCTGTTTTGGGGAGGGGGGATTCGGCAAACTCGGAGTCCTCAGAGAACCAGAAACATGCGTGTATCAGCAGATTGGAAAGAAAATACGTATTAAGTCAGACTTTCTGAGTGTTCAGATTTACTTCGGCTCCAGACTCGACATAATCATGGCGCAGGTTTTGTTTTGGCAGACGACACAGGCGTATTTTGAGTTTCCGAGTACGCCTCCCCGATGAACGGACGAGTTCATCCACCAGTTCAACGCTGCTTCTTCGCTATTCTGGCTGATCATGTTCTCACTGGCACGAAACGGAATGTCCATGGCGCGGAATCCAGCGTGGATGGAGCTTGAGCCGTAGACCTCATTTTCTAACTGTGGCTTTCTCGCTTCAGCGACTGAACAGACCTCTGGGTGTTTCTCAAACGCAGGAAGACCTGCTTCAGATCGCTTCTGGTTGACCATGGAGAAGAGCGTATCAGCACTCAAGGTGCCGTTTGTCGCGTAAGCAGGGAGGGATGAGGCACTCGGTGTTACCGGTGTCTCAACTTTCGTCGGTTGTGGCGTCGGTGTCATGGTCGGTACTGTGGTTGCAGCAAGCACTGCTTGGATGGATGTAGGGGTTGCTTTCTTCGCTACTGTCGGTGTTGGAGTCGTGGTCGGCAGCTGTTTCTTCGGGGTAGGGATGATGATTTCTTCTGCGAGAACTTCTCCTTTTTCCGTATTTTGAACGAGAATCGCCTTCTCGTGATCTTCTGGGGTAGCTGCTTCTGCCTCGCTCACCGTCATAAACGTCACCGAGACTGTGACAGGAGCATCTATCGGCGATGCAAACGCCAGGCCGGTGTCAACGGTCAGTCCTTCGTGGGAAATTGTTTTCTGGAGTGTTAGCTCTGCTGCGTAGGCAGTCCGTGAGGCGACAAAAGACACGGAAAACAAGGTTCCGGTAAGTGTGACGATTAGGCAGAAAAATCGTAGCACCCGTGTATACTTCATCAGCTAGCTTATACAGTATATAAACATTTTTATCATGATTGCAAACTGAACCAAACGTAAACCTATAGTTTGACTTTCAGCCTCAATTATTCTATAATACATGCAGGCACATTAACTTGTTGGACAGAAAGGCGAACAACGTGGAAACGTTGCCGATGGTGGCACTCCAATGTCCATTGGAAGTGCTGTTCATACGACATGCACCGTCTAACTATAATGCACATCGGGAGAAGAAGCGCTTAGATGAGATGTATACGGCGCTTTGCCGTGCTTATGCACGCAATCCTGAGTCAGCGGAAACGCTTGAACTTGCCCGTGTAGTGCATGAGAAATACCCGCTTCTTCTAAGTGATCCGGAAACGGGACTTGCAGAAGTTGCGTACGCGTTAGCGAAGTCAACGGGTCAACGACTCAGTGCAACCTGCCGTACTGTTCCGGATGTTATCTTCGTATCACCGTATATCCGAACAGTACAGACACTGTCTGCATTGACTGAAGGATGGCCAGAACTCGCTTCTTGCGAGGTTATCGAAGAGTGGCTAATTCGCGAGCGTGAGCACGGGGACCGTCTGAAGTATAACGACAGACGCCTGTATTTCGCGCATCATCCTGAAGAACGAGTAAAGTACGATCTTCAGGGACCATACCGGTATCGTTATCCGGGCGGCGAGAGCTTTCCTGATGTTATGGACCGCAGTCAGTTATTCCTGGACAGGCTCAATACGAGCTATCCCGGAGCACGAATCATGGTGGTGACGCACCACTTATTCATCCTGGCTACCCGAGCGGTTCTCGAAGACTTAAGTCTTGAGGAAATCGATCGGATTGACCATGAGAATAAACCGGCAAACTGTGGGATTACCTCCTATCGAGGAACCCCATCCGGAAAGCTACTTCTTACCCGGTACAACGAGCGGTTGTACTAGTTCAGCAAGAGTTATTTGCAATAAAGCACCGTAAGGTGAGGAAGGCATTGCCTATGACGTAGCTGGCCAAGCGGCCATGAAAAAAGCGTTTTAGGGTTGTTCTTCCTCAGCAGCCCCAAGGTGCTTTTTTCGTGGCTAATCTAGTGAAAAATACTCCTTGACCCTTACGTTACGTCATGGTTTATACTCCATTATATGAGTTATACAGTAAACAAGCTCGCAAAGCTGGCCGGGATATCGGTTCGAACGCTGCATTACTATGATGAGATCGGGCTGCTGAATCCGTCGTACCAGGCTGAGAATGGGTACCGGTACTATGAGGAGGCAGAACTCCTGAGGCTGCAGCAGATATTGTTTTTTCGGGAGCTGGATTTCTCGCTTGAGAAGATCCGTTCAATCCTAGACGCACCTGACTTTGACAGGCTTGTAGCACTCCGGGATCAGAAAGTCCTGTTGACGCTTCGCAGGGAAAAAATTGAACGGTTACTCGCGACGATTGAAGAGACGATTAAAAGTGTGGAGGGGGGTGAGTATATGAGTCATGATGATACGTTTTCAGCTTTTAACGATCCTACCTACCAGAAGCATAAAGACGAAGTTGAGAAGCGGTGGGGTGAAACGGATGCCTATAAGCAGTCGATAAAACGCGTCGGAAAAATGTCCGCCGAAGAGCTGGAGCAGGTAAAAGCAGAACAGGAGGAAATCTCACGCGAATCTGCAGCGCTGATGCAGCAGGGCTATGCCTCAAACAGTCCTGAGGTCCAGCAGCAGGTTGAAAGGTTTTATAATCACCTGCGCCGTTTCTATGAACCGAGTTACGAACTGTTTCGTGGACTAGGCCAGATGTATGTCGATGATCCGAGGTTTACTGCAGTCTATGAGAAGCGGGCAGAAGGATTTGCTGTTTTTATGCGGGATGCGATGAAGCACTATGCAGACACAAAAGAAGGGAAATAAATTTCAGAAAACTCAGTGCATCGGAGTGTCAGAAGTTCGGAATATCGGCTACATCAGATACGTTTACTTTAATAATTTTTTTCTGAATTGCTGGTTTTCTGACACACTGGTTTCTGTGATTTCCGAGTATTCCGACATTACTCAATCATATTACACGCGAGTTTGATACCTTCTGAAAATGTCGGGTAGGCAACAATCATGTTTGCAAGATCTGCTGATGTTGCTCTCAGGTGCATGGCCAGTGCGATGGTGTGAATCATCTCACCGGCACTGGGAGCGACGATCGACGCACCGATTATCCGATCATTCATATCGGTTACGATTTTAACAAATCCGTCCATCTCACTTGAAGTATTAGCCCGTCCTAAAATCGCGATCGGTGCGATGCCTACTTTGGTCTCAATCAGTTTTTCCTCAGCTTGCTTTTCGGTAATGCCGACCGAGGCGATTTCAGGCGAGAGGAACACACAGCGGGGTACGACTGCGTAACTCGGCCGAATTTTTTTCCTCGAGAATGCATTTCGTGCCGCATGGTAGCTTTGGTAGTAGCCGGTATGGGTAAAAAGATACGGTCCTGCGATATCTCCTGCGACGTAAATATGCTTGGCTGTTGTTTGGAGATATGTGTTATGAACAATGCTGTTGTCTTTGACGCTGATCCCGGCTTTCTCCGGTGCGAACGAAAGGACAGGAGATTTTCCGGTCGCGACGAGAATATCATCAACTTCTGTCGTATGAGTTTCTCGGCCTATCTGATAATGCACGCGCTTTTTCTTTCCGGCTTTTTCCACTTTAATTACTTGTGTCTTCTGTAATATCTTCATGCCGCTGTTTTCAAACAATGCACCGACTAAATCCTGAACTTCCGGTTCTTCCCGATTGAGCAGTTTCTCGCCCCGAATCGCAATCGTCACTTTCGTCCCTAGCGAAGAGAAAATCTGACTGAGCTCGCAGGCGACAACTCCGCCTCCCAAAACAAAGAGGGAAGAAGGAAGCTCTCGTAGGTCAATTGCTTCTTTGAAGGTGAGATAGCCTGCCTCTTTCAGCCCGTCAATCGGCGGCACCATAGCTGTTGTTCCGGTTGCGATCAGGAATTTCGCAGCAGAGTATGTTTTGCCGCCTGCCTCAACCTCGTGAGGAGAGATAAACGATGCTTTTTCTTTGATTAATTTTATGCGCTCGCTTGTAAATGATTCCTCGCCGTGTGCTGCGCCGGTTCGTGAGACGACGAGATTTTTGTACCTGTGTACTCGGTCAAATGCGACTGTAGAACTATCTACCTGAATACCGAACTTCTCAGCATTTTTCACCGTTTCATTCACCTCTGCGACGTGGAGGAGTGCTTTTGTCGGAACACAGGCATAGTTCGGACACTCACCGCCGATTGTCCCTTTTTCAAAAATAGCTACTTTTTTTCCTTTACCTGCAGCATAGTGCGCACCGACCGAACCACCAGCTCCTGAGCCGATGACGATGAGGTCAAAGTCATATTTTTTTCTGCGTTTAAACATAGTTATGACGAATATACCGAGAGCACCTTCAGTTTGTCATCCTGAACAGTATTCAGGATTGTAGAGATGCTGAAATGAATTCAGCATGACAAGTTGTGAAAGAGGCTCTGCGTTTATCCAAAGTTTATCGTGCCGTTGGCAATAAGCATGAGGAGCCAGCCGAGGAGAACGAGGAGCACACCGATAGCCAGGCGCATATAGCCTTTGTTATCTGATTTCCAGTTTTTCACTTTATTTAACTTCACGCCACCAGCTACCATGAGGAGAATCACGACGAGTGGCAGCACGAAGACAACGTTGTACAGAACAAGGAGCAGGAAGGCAAAGAAGTCAAAGTTCAGTGAAAGGATCGTGATAATTGCCAAATACGGTGCCCCGGTGCAGGGAAGTTCGACAGCTGCGATAAAGCAACCGAGGAGGATAACACCCGGGACAGTAACGTTTTTAGAGAACGTATGAATTTTATCGGCAAAGTACGGCGGAATCTGCAACGAGAAGCCTTTGCCATACCAGAAGAAGTCTTTGATCTCAAGAATTCCGGCAAAGATAACGATACTGCCGACGAGGAGCGCGAGATACTCTGAAACAAACAGCGGGACGCTTGAAAGGAAATAAACGAGTCCGAGTCCGGCAATGAGATAGGTGAGGAAGATCGCACCGATATAGAGTCCGCCGAGTGTTAAGAGCCTTCTGACCGAGCCTTTGCCGCCGAGTACGACAGACACCATCAGGATTAAGACCCCGATAGCACACGGATTGATAGAATCAATTGCCGCTGAGATTAAAACGATTGATAATGTTGGTACATCAATTCCCATAATATTATTTTGTCATGCTGAGCTGAGCGGAGTATCTCTTAGCATAGATCCTTCACGCTCGTTCAGATGAAATGGCTATAAATCGCCATTTTTCACTTTATCAATTTCTTCTGCTACTTTGTAGCTCCTGCAGAGCTTATCAGTCCGATCTTTTTCTTCGCCGTATTCAACAATAATACAATCTCCTTCAGGAACCTGACTGTACGGTGCCATGACATACGTAGCCGGGTTATCAAGCTTCTGTTGCGTATACACACCGTCTTTTGTGCTGTAGACAAATGCCTGAACCGTTGCAGTCTCACCGGTCTCACAGGTCTGGCCTGAAATGTAGGTTTTAACGCCGTCGTTGGTCGGGACTGAGATCGCATCACTGGTCAGTGTTCCTCCTATCACCTGGAAGAACCTGCCGAGGCTGGCATCCTGGTGATTGACGACGACCCCTTCCATATGAATCCTTTTATCATTATGTTCATGCAGCGTTGCGGTTCCGATTTTATTCGAGAGAAATCCTGTCGGATCCTGAATATCCAGTTCCTGTCCGCATGCCCAGATCTCGATATCAGCATGCCAGTGCACCGGTCCTTTACTCACTGAGATGGTATTAATATAAATCGTTGAGATGATAAAGAAAAGGGAAGGGATAAGTGCTGTGAGTGTGAGTGCGCCGAAGATAAGCGGCTTGTTATATTTTTTCTTACTCGAGTCCAGAAGAAGCGCGAGGAGCACGAAGTAAAACAGAAGAATCGTTCCGACAACGGCGATTTTTATTGTATAAAAGGAGAGCAGTTCCTCTAACATAATTAAAGTATACGGTATTTTACGGAAGAGTACAATTATCCGTTTGTGTTCTCTATCCGAAACAGTTTCAGTGCTAAGACATAGGCAATTCCGACGATTCCTGAGAGAACAGCAATCATAGCCCAATCCAAAAGATCAAGCCTCGCAATACCGAACAGTTGTGACAGGAACGGAATAAACAGGATTGCAAGCTGGAGTGCGAAGGTGCCGATTACCGCGATAAAGATCCATTTATTTGTGAAGAAGGCTGTTTTGTACGAGCTCCGGATAATAAAAAGATTCATCAGCTCGATGACAACGATTCCGGCAAAGGCAACTCCTCGAGCATGTTCTATCCCGCTTGGGAGGTTGAAAACGTAGAGAAAAAGCACAGCACCGGCGATTAAGAGTCCCATGACTGACATCTGTAGCCAGACTTTCTTACTGATAATACTTTCCTGAAATCGCTGTGGTTTCTCAGCCATGACGCCTTTCGGAGCAGGGTCAAGGCCGAGCGCGACAGCGGGTAGGCCATCCGTGACGACATTGATCCATAAAATCATCGTCGCTGTGAGCGGCAGATCCCGAACCAACAGGACCGCAAAAAGGATGAGTAGTACTTCACCGAGATTACACGAAAGGAGATAGTGGACGAACTTTTTAATATTAAGGTAGATGCCTCGTCCTTCTTCAATTGCCTTCACGATTGTCTCGAAGTGATCATCGAGTAAGACAACATCTGAGGCTTCTTTCGCGACATCAGTGCCTGTTATGCCCATCGCAATGCCGATATCCGCTCGCTTAAGCGCAGGTGCATCATTTACCCCGTCACCGGTCATAGCAACGATATGCTTCTCAGTTTTCAGCGCCTCAACGATGGTGAGTTTGTCTGACGGATTCACCCGAGCGAAGATATTGACTGTTCTGATGGCTTCTTTTTTCTGCTCAGGGGAGAGATTTCCCAGTTCTTCACCAGCCATTGCTCCACCTGTTATCCCGATCTCTGAAGCCACGGCTTTCGCGGTGTCAATATGATCTCCTGTGATCATGATGACTCTAATACCTGAAGTATGGCACGCTGCAATCAGGTCTTTTACCTCGGCTCGAGGCGGATCCATCATGCCCTGAAGTCCCAGGAATATGAGGTTTTCTTCCAGTTTGGCACCGGTTGTCTCGGCAGCTTCTGCTTCGTCCCGACTAAGTTCTCGATACGCAAAGCCAAGTGTTCTCAGCGCTTTTTTGGACATTGCATGCGTTGTCTCCTGGATCTGTTTGGCGTCTTCCGAACTGAGGGTATTGCCGCAGTGTTTTATCAAGATCTCAGGTGCTCCTTTGGCATAGAGGAGGTACTTGTCTCCGATTTTGACGACCACAGACATCATTTTGCGTTCACTGGTAAACGGGATCTCATTCAGGCGTTCAAAGGCAGGGGCAATGCCTGCTTTTTTTGCGCTGACGAGGAGGGAAGCTTCGGTCGGATCACCGGTAATACTGTTGTCTTCATGCAGTGAAGCATTATTGCAGATAAGTCCTGCTTGGAGCAGCTGGGTGAGCGGTTCAGGTTGTATTGTTTTTCCCTCGAGTTGGAACTCGCCGACTGTCTCGTACCCGCTTCCAGTTACATGGTAGAGTTTTCCTCCGGTATACAGTTCCCGGACAGTCATCTCGCCTTTGGTCAGCGTTCCTGTTTTATCTGAGCAGATAACATCAGTCGCACCGAGTGTCTCAACAGAGTTTAGTTTCTTAACCAAGGCGTTTTTCTTTAACATCCGCTGGGTGCCGAGCGCCAGCGAGACCGTTACGACCGCAGGCAACCCTTCGGGAATTGCAGCAACAGCAAGTGCGACTGAGGCGATGAATGACTGCATGATCTTATTCATAAGGGTGAGTGAGGCAAACTCATGATCAAAAAAGAGGATAAAGAAGAATACCAATATACAGATCAGGACAACTAAGATACCGATTTTCTTCCCGATATCTGCCAGATGTTTCTGAAGTGGGGTAGGATCGACCTGGGTTTCAGCGACAGAGGTCGCGATTTTTCCGATTTCGGTCTGGTTACCTGTTGTCGTCACAACACCGATACCTCGTCCTGAGGTCACCGCAGTTCCTGAGAAGACCATATTCACCTGATCACTGATCTGAACAGCTTTTTCAAGTACAGTATGTGACTTTGTAACCGGGACAGATTCTCCGGTGAGTGAGGCCTCATTGACCATGAGCTGATGTGTCTCAAGGAGTCTGATGTCAGCCGGAATTTTCATGCCTTCACTTAGGACAACAATGTCGCCGGGAACCAACTCTTCAACCGCAACGGTTGCTTCTTTCCCGTCCCGTCTGACATTTGCATGAAATGCCATCAGTTTTTTCAGCGATTCGACAGCTTTTTCGGCTTTATACTCCTGAAAGAAACCGACGACTGCAATCATCAGCACAATACCGAAGATGAGTCCTGACTCGATCAGGTCTGATTGGTTTTTCTCACCGAGAAAATAGATTGCAAGGATGATGAGTGCAGCGATCATGAGGATGATCGTTAAGGGATTTACGAACTGACCGAAAAAAATCTTCCAGGCAGAGATTTTGTTCTTGGCGGTTAAGGTATTCGGACCGTATTCTTGAAGTCGTTTTTTGGCTTCGTCACTGCTCAGGCCGGTGAGGCTTGATGTTAGTGTCTTCAAAACGTTTTCCGCAGGAAGTGTTGCAGGGTGAAACTGGGGCGTATTATTCTCAGGCATTACTTTAACTATAACGGTGATTTTTCACCCTGTCCAGAGTTTCTTTCCCTCCACTAATTATAGTATCCCTCTCGGGGCAGTGCGAGTGTTGAGCTAGCTCTTGACAAAGCAGAGGAGAGGTCTGTACGATGAGTATATGGCTGTTTTCGGACTCAATCCGTTTTCTAAAACAAAAACAAAAAAAGCTTCCGGTTCAAAAGCTAAAAAGGCTTCCGGGAAAGCTGCATACAGTAAAATGAAAGGCTTAAAGAAAAAAGCCAAGACCTGTGAATTCTGCTAGGCACCCGCTTTTCTCATCTTCATATCTTTATCTCCTTTAAGGTTTCTTGGTAGTTACTTGCAACTCGGCCAGGCGCTTCTGCCGCCGTTTGCGATGTGGTAGGCTGCTGTTTTGATCGACTCCTCAGCACTTTTTCTCAGATCAGGATTCGGATCAGCTCCCATCCTGGTTCTGACAGCACTCCATGAAGAGGCGGCAAACTGAAACATGCCGACGTAGTCTCTATTTACTGCTTCTTGATTGAAACCTGATTCGCATTTGGCGATACGCTTCAGAAGTTCTTGGTCGACACTGTATTCTTCGGCAAACCGCGAGAATAATCCGTCCAGATCTCCTGGTGCGGTCACCGGGGTGACCGTCGTTGGTGTCGGCGTCGGGGTCTCAGTCGGTGTGGGAGTACTGATCTGCGTCGGGGTTACCTGAGTTGGGGTCGGAGTAGTTGTCGGCATCGTCGTCGGGGTCGGTGTCAGGGATGCTGCTGCGAGCATTTTTACGATCGCTTCCTCGGGTATGTCACTTGTCAGGGCTTCGGAAGGAACAGGTGAAAGAATCTCTGCTGATAGCTCTTTTTCGAAAGTTAATCCTTCTTGGAGACCAGTTCCTGCCTGAAGCGTTACGCCTGCATTATGCTCTGCATGTGTGACAATTATGAATTGCTCGGCGAGCATACTGTCTTGAACCGTTTGCTCAGGCGCTTGAAGAACCCCGGAAAGGGATCCTAAACCCGCGAAAACGGTCAGCGTCACCGCTACCATCTCAATCAGCATAGTTTTACTGTATCGTATTTTTGATAACGAATGCAATATCCCTGTCGTTTTTTTGTATTAAGTAACAGGGGGTATGGGGGTATTTTTTGTTCATATATGGGAGGGTATTTTATACGAGGAACAAGGAAAAATCTGAGATGTTATAAAAATGGTGGCCCCCTCATGATGAGAGGACCACCGTCAGAACGTTCGCTCTTTTGAGCGTAATCTTTGATCCGCAGATTGGATCACGCACGCTCACGTGAGCGATTGTCGGTTAGGCACATACCCAGTGGCTGGCGTAGCCATTCGCAAAAGCCCAGGCAGCTACCCAGGCTTGGTCATAGGCACTGCCCCAGCTACCACCGTGGCCACTGAGCTCAGCGAGCCAGTAAAAGGTACTTTCCATGAACTGGAAAGGACCATACTCACCGAATCGACCGGTGAGGTCAGTTCGGTATGTGTATCCGGTTTCGCAGCCGACAACGCTCCAGAGATAGTCTGCAGACACACCGTAATAGGCGGCTGCTTCAGCAACCGTGTTGTAATAGCTGCCTGTTTGTGCAGTCACCGGCGTTGTGTTCGTTGGCTCAAGTGCTGCCTGCAGTGCAGGAGCAGGTGCTGAGCCCGAACCCGTGTCAAACGGCGAAACATCGTCGTTTTTTGGGAGAATCCAGCCATCATCTCCCATGACAGGAACGTGTTGGGCAGACACCGGCTTCATTGAAAAACCGGACACGCTCAACATGAACGCAACGAGAACTGCGGTAAACAGCAACTTCATGGTGCCTTTCCTCCCGAAAGACCAATCGACAAGTAACGCCGAATTCCGATCTCTATCGGAATGCTATGCCGGAGCTGGTTGGAGCTCACTCTCTCAGCACGCAGTGTGCCCGGAAATCCTCCTTTCCGTAAAGAGTCTACGGCAACAGCAGCTTACTGAGGATGACTCCTCCACAAGGTGCTATCTCCGAGTTATGTGGTTTGTGGAATGATGAAAAGGTGAGGACCAGTTTATAAAAAACTCTCTGAATAGAGATTGTGTGAGAGTATAGCGATCATGCTGTACGTAAGCAAGCGCGGCTTAGTTCTTACAAATAAGCGGAGTTGTTGCTGAAAAACCTGAATAGTCACTACTTCCCGAAGGAGCGTTCGGAACGGTTGCATAGGCATAGCGGGCATAGTACGTTGTTCCGTTCTGGAAAGTCGTCGTGATTGTTTGGAGAGGGTTATTGTTGGAGTTCTGTGTCTGGTTCATGCGGTCTGCGCCGCCGTTTGTTGATCCTATCTGGAACCAGTATGACTGAGCACCTGAAACTGATTGGAAATTCAGAGTTGTATTCCATGCATTGCCGGATTGGCTGTTACAGGTGACAGTGATCGCTCCTGTTGGTGCAGGGAGGGAAACGCCTGAGTTAATTGTCAGCTGAATGTTGTTTGCAGGTGAGGCCACTGTCATCGTCGTTGATCTGGCAATATCTTTATCAGTACCGTCGCTTTGTCGTTGTTTCAGAATTGCGACCAGGTCATACCATGTCGCATTTTTTGCCTGATTCCACTGCCATGTCGTGCCGTCAAGCGGTATGACATTGTCGAGGGCAACGAGGAAGTTCTGCTGACCGTTTTCTTTCTGGAAGATGACAATGCGAGAGTTAGGGGGCGCTGCTCCGTTGAAGTCAATACTGCCTGAAACCGTTGTCGAGGCGACTGTTGGTGTGGGTGTTTGTGGTGCCGGGGTCGGCGTTGCAGGTGGCTGTGCTTTTGAGTTAATTACCAGTAGCTCGTCATGCGCAGGAGCAGTGACTATCAGGGTGTTTGAGCTTCCGACCTCAACACCGTTCACGTCATAGAGCTGACCGATAACCTGGTAGGTCGTGCCGCTTATGGCTGTGGTATAAGACATGAACTGCTTGGTTCGTCCGGGTAGATCACCGGCGACGGTTGTGTATTCAGCTTCATCGGTTGTTTTGCCTAAAACCCGGATAGTTGCTCCTGCCGGGATGTATCCGTTAACGTGAACATACCCTGAGATAGTCGCTGGTTCTACGCTCGGATTGTCAGCTTCCAGATTTACAACAAGTTCTTCGTGGCTGGCAGGAGCGGTTACATGAATCGGGGTAGAATAAGCAACTGTCTCTCCGTTTACCTGGACGAGTGCTTGGAGTTCGTATGTCTCTCCTGAAACAGCATCTGAAAAGTTCCAGGATCCGTTATCAGCAGCCGGAAGGCCTTGAGTAAAGGTCGTCGGTGCTCCTGGATGGTTTAGTGGGCGTTCGGTAATCGCGATTGTAGCGCCCTCAGGGATCACACCGTTAATATTTAACGTTCCGGTGATAGCTACAGGCTCAGTTTTGGCAAGCAAAGATTGGTTGGTGAACAGGATGTACCCGAGTGTTGCCAGGAGAATAACGATAATAGCGATAAGAATCGTCGTAAGATTCAATTTCACAGCTCTACTGTATCACCGGAAATAAAAAAATACAAGAATGACGTTGTCTAGACGAACTTTTTCAAAAACGCTTCATGAGATTTCGGGTCCGGTGCTCCGATTATGGAGATGACTTCATGAAAGTCGGGTGCAGTACTCTCAATAATGATGTCACCATAATTAAATAATCTCCCGAAAACTCCTTGGCGGAGGCTAATGTCGCGTACATTTTTAAGATCATAGTTTTTCTCTGTGAGCGTAAAAATGCCTCTGTTTTCCTGGAGATACGTATCGGAAATATAATAGACATGATTCTTCCAACCCAGCGTAATAAGAAGAATCAACACCCCTTGCAAGATCGTCAGACATCCGAGAAAGATGAGGAATGCAAAGCTCCAGTCCTCATGAAATGAAAATATAGTCTGAATTTCCAGCGAGGTGATTAAAAGAAGGCCATAGATCACAAGGGGAATCATGAGCGTGAGCATGATTTTACCGATCAGAAGCGGAGTCGCTTCACGTATCGGCTGTGTCTCTGTGTCGCTCTTTGTGTTGTAGTGTGATAAATCTGCAGTGAAAATATCAGGCATAGGGAAGTGTTCCCTTAATTCTCAATCATGATCTCATCAATGTAGCACCACATCCAGGTTTCATTCGATTCAAACGATTGTACGATCGGATGATTTGTTGCTTGAAAATGCTTTGTCGCGTGCTTGTTCTTTGATGAATCACAGCAGCCGACATGGCCGCAGGATAGACAGAGCCTGAGGTGAACCCATGTGTCACCGAGCGCAAGGCATTCTTCACATCCGTCAGGTGTTTTCGGAGTTACCGGTTTTATTTCATTTTGGTGCGTGCATACTTTCGTCATTACCATCTTTATACCATACTTTTGTGTCATTATAGTATAATACGCTCACTTCTATGAAGGATTCATATCGAGGAAAAAAAGTCGGGGTACTGGGATTGGGGGTTGAAGGCTTTGCGAGTGCAGCATACATGAAAAAGCTCGGTGCTGAGGTGACTGTACTTGACCGCAAGGAAGCATCCGAAATCGCGCCTGAGACGCTTGCGCACCTGCAAACCATTGGCGTGCAGTCCCGCTTTGGTGAACAGTATAAAGACCACCTTACGGACTTTGCGACGATCATCCGAAGCCCCGGTGTCAGACTGTCAGAGGAGGAGCGATCCGTACTTACAGAAAAACAGATTACCCTTACTTCGCAAACACAGATTTTCTTCGAGCTCTGTCCGGCTCCTATTATTGGGATAACCGGAACAAAAGGGAAAGGCACGACCGCATCACTTCTTTATGAAATGCTGAAAACAGCAGGAAAAGATGCCTATCTCGGTGGTAATATCGGTTTGCCGCCGTTTTCATTTCTCGATCAACTGACTAAGAAATCAGTTGTTGTCTTAGAGCTTTCCAGTTTCCAACTCATGGATATGACGAAAAGTCCGCATATTGCCGTCATGCTGATGACAGTTCCTGAACATTTAGATTATCATCGCGATGTCGCGGAGTATATTGATGCGAAACGGAATATTCTGAGATTCCAAGCAGCAGATGATTTTGCCATCGTGAATCGGGATTATATTGCCTCAAATGAGTCAGATATCTATACGAACGGACAGGTTTTTTATCTGAGCCGTGAACGCGAAACTGACGAGGGATGTTACCTGAAAGATCAAGCGATTTGGTTACGAAGAAACGGGAAGGAGCAGAAAATTGTTGCAACGGAAGATATTACGCTTCCGGGGAAGCATAACTTGGAAAATGTTGCAGCAGCGGTGATGGCAGCAAATTTGATGGGAGTGAGTAAGGACCAAATGGTCGCAACACTCCGGGCGTTTTCAGGCCTTGAGCATCGACTGTCACTTGTAAAAACAATAGCAGGGGTATCCTACTATGATGATTCATTCTCAACAACACCTGAGACGGCAATCGCTGCCATTGAAGCATTTACTCAGCCTGAGATTATTATCCTCGGCGGGTCAGGGAAAAACAGCGATTTTTCGGAGCTGGGGAAAACAATCGCTGAAGCAACGAACATTAAAGCGATTATTGGTATCGGTCAGGAATGGCCGAGAATTAAGGAGGCAATTGATGAGCATGGTTCAAAACTTTTCGTTGTTGAAGGTGCATCAGACATGCAGACTGTGGTGCAGGCAGCCTCAAAAATCGCTGATCCGGGGGATGTTGTGTTGCTTTCACCTGCATGTGCCAGCTTCGATATGTTTACAAACTATAAAGAACGTGGCGAAAAGTTCCGTGAAGCAGTGCTTCAATTACAGAACTGACCTATGAGAGAACGTATTTCTGTACTTCCAAGCCAAAAATATAGGGAGAAAAAGACTTCTCGACTCGATGTCCTGCGTGAATCATTAGGGCAAGACCTGGTAAAGGCTGATGCTGTTGTGCAACACGTGTTGAGAAATGAAGGTGTCAGTGCGTTATTTACTGAAGTTGCGGAACGATTACCTGACGTCTCTCGGCATATGCAGCGGGTCGGGAGAATTGCGACACTGGTTGCCGTGCATAATGGTCTGGATCAAGACGCCCAGATAAAAATTGCCGGTGCGGGCGTGCTCCATGATGCAGGAAAGCTTACGATTCCTGATATGGATTTTTCTGATCATGCAGTCTGGGAACAAGAACACGTAAAAGAAAATTTGATAAAAGTGAGACCTCATGCTGAACATGGTGCGATGCTGGTACGATCCATCGCACCTGAGTTCGCGGGTGTAATACGATATCACCACACCTGGCAACATAGTCCGTATCCTGATATCGATGCCATACGCTCAGCAGGAGATGACCCCGAACTGGAGTATAACCGAGAACTGGCTCGGTTTATCGCCATGGCTGATCAGTACGATGCGTTTATGACCCGTCCGAAGCCGCATACCCGCTCGCCGTTACCGCTTCTGGCAAAAGACTATCTGCGATTCCAAGGTACGATGACTGGAAAAGGGAGACTGAGGCGACGCTTTTACACCCAAGACGAAGTTGACGTAGTCGCAATCGGACACCAGCTCATTCAGGAAATTCCGCTTGCCGAAGCTGCCTAGGGACATGTTCCATAGATTCCGCTATAATACCTCTCATGGCTGATCATTTTACTTTTCGTATCGATAAAAAAGATCCATCGTCACAAGCGCGGGCCGGTGTTTTGAAGACCCCTCATGGTGACATCCTGACACCGAATTTTAATCCTGTCGGCACGCAGGCAACTGTGAAAACACTTTCAGCGCAGGATATCAAAGATCTTGGTGGACAGATTATTCTTGCAAATACGTATCATCTGTCGCTTCGCCCGGGGACGAAGGTTGTTGAGGAAATGGGAGGGCTCGGGAAGTTCATGGCTTGGGACGGGCCGACGATGACTGACTCAGGCGGATTTCAGGTCTTTTCCCTTGGCTCAGCACAGACCGGAACAGCAGAAGATAAACGAAAACTCCACAAATTCTCACCCCAGCCATCTGTATTTTTACCTGAAGAATCTGCTGTTGTGGAGCAGATAGTCGAAGAAGATCCGCACAATCCGGGAAAGAAAACAAGTTTCGTACGTAAGATTGAGGAGAAAACAAACAGAATCAAACCAGCCAAAATTGATGATGAAGGAGTGACATTTTACTCACATATAGATGGTAGTCAGAAACGGCTTGATCCTGAGATATCGATCAGGCTGCAAGAGGAGATCGGTGCTGATCTCATCGTGACCTTTGATGATCATGAATCACCGCTTTGGAACCATACCGAGACGAGGCTTTCACTCGAGCGGTCAAATAGGTGGGGGCTTGCAAGTCTGAAAGCACAGAAGCGTAAGGACCAGCTTATGTATGGCGTCACCCATGGCGGAATTTATGAAGATCTTCGGGTCGAATCAGCGAAGTTTACTGAGAAGCATTTCCCGGCAATTGCGATCGGCGGTGCGTATACCTCAAAAAAAATTCTTTATGACGTGATCCGCTGGTCTGTTCCTCATTTTTCTGACGAGAAACCAAGACATCTCCTGGGAATCGGCGAAGTACAGGATTTGTTCGAAGGGATTGCACTTGGCCTTGATTTCTTTGATTGTGTTGCACCGACGAGACGGGGAAGACACGGGAACGTCTATATCTCACCGGAAAACGGCGGCCATCCGAAGAACAATTTTACGCTGCAGATATCGAATGCGAAATATATTACTGACAAAAGCCCGATTGATCCGGGTTGCCGGTGTTTTACCTGCACGCATTATACACGGGGGTATATCCGTCATCTTTTTGCAGCAGACGAGCTCTTGGGCCAACGTCTGGGTTCGATCCATAATGTGTACTTCATCGTGAATCTGGTGAGGAAAATCCGTGAGAGTATTTTGGATGATCGATTTGCTGAACTAAAAGACAAATGGGTGTTATAATAAAAAACGTATTATGCCGGACATAAAACCTAATCAGCGAGTATACTCAGGCATCCGGGCGACCGGGAGGCTTCATCTCGGAAATTATTATGGCGCAGTCAAAGGCATGCTCGCGCTTCAGAATACACAGGACTGTGTTTTCTCAGTCGTTGATCTTCATGCACTCACCACGCCGTATGATCCGAAGACATTAAAACAATCTGTTCGTGATGTTGTTTTGGACTATCTGGCAGCAGGACTTGATCCGACAAAGTGTCTGCTTGAGATTCAGTCCTATGTCCCGCAGCATCTTGAGCTTGCGTATTACCTCAGTACGATTTACCCTGTCTCACGACTTGAAGATTTACCGACGTATAAAGACAAAAAAGCTCAACATCCGAAGTATGTGAACATGGGATTGTTATACTATCCAGTCCTTATGGCTGCAGATATTATGCTCTATCGGGCAAACCTTGTACCGGTCGGGATTGATCAGGAACCGCACCTGGAAGTTACCCGGGAGATTGTCCGGAAGTTTAACTCGATGTTCGGTGAGACATTCCCGGAGCCGAAGCGGTATAAAACCTCAGGTGAGTACATCCCGTCACTTACCGGTGAAGGGAAGATGGGAAAATCAGTTGAAGGAAGCTACATTAATCTCACCGATGATCTGGAGACGATAAAAAAACGGCTCGCGAAAGTCCCGACTGACAGCGGCACCATCGGTGGTCCGATTCCGCAGACCGGCGGGGTCGGTGCGCTTTTTGCACTTATGTATCAGGTCGGCGGGGCAGAGATGCACCAGAAGTATGTGGTCGCGTATAAAGATAAGAAGATCCGTTACAGTGAAATGAAAGCAGAACTGGCTGATCTGATCTATCAAGATCTTGAACCGCTGCAGCATAAGCGCAAAACATTTGAAGACAATCCGGCTGTTGTTGATGCGATTATTCAGGAAAGTACTGAGCGATGTCGGGGACTGGCTGAGGATACGATGCAGGAAGTCAGATCAAAAATGGGCCTCATATAATGTTAATATAAGATTTACGATAAATTTCCGTATTATTCGTAATTCGTACAGCATATTCCATATATC
>CAZOHC010000020.1:0-8725 GCA_964579845.1 uncultured Gammaproteobacteria bacterium
ACCATGACTTTGCTTTATGTTTATCAATATTTATTTATTGACATTCGATAAATAATCACATAAAATATGCATTAATATATCTAAATTATGAAAAAAGGTTCGACACTCTTTCTCAAAGCAATTATTGTCCTCATCGGTCTGGCAGTTCTCGCACTGTGTATCTTCGTATTACCTGCCGGTATTATGTCAGATCAGACAGGCGCGTATCGCCCGATACTCATCGGCATGTATTTCCCGGCAATTCCATTCTTCATAGCACTTTATAACGGAATGAAGCTGCTTCGAAACATAGAGACGAATAACGTCTTTTCGCACGCATCGGTGACAGCATTAAAACATATACAATACTGCGGGTTCATCATCAGCTCGTTCTACGCTCTCAGCATGCCATACATTTTCATCGTCGCTGAGCGAGATGATGCACCGGGTGTTGCACTGATCGGATTCATATTCATCTTCGGTGCATTAGCCGTCGCCACTGCTGCAGTAGTGTTTCAGCAGCAACTCCAAAAAATCATTGATATAAAATCAGAAAATGATCTGACAGTCTGAGGTATATATGGCTATTATTATTAACATCGATGTTATGCTCGCAAAAAGAAAAATGAGTGTTACTGAACTGACTGAGAAAGTCGGTATCACCATGGCAAACCTCTCAATTCTGAAAAACGGGAAAGCAAAAGCTATTCGTTTCTCAACGCTTGAAGCGATCTGTAAAGCATTGGACTGCCAACCGGGAGATATTCTGGAATATAGAGAAGAGGAGACACGATGAGGCAGGAGACACCTTCAGAAAAATCCGGATTAGTTCTCTTCGCGAAAGGAGTCGTCTCCTTAGGAGGAATTGCAGCGATTGCTGTCTGTGTTATCTTACTTCCCGAACTGGCCCGTGAAGAACTAACCGGCAATCCTGAAAGTACCCATCTGACGTATTTCTTTTTAGCGAGTGCCTACATCATCGCTCTTCCGTTCTTTGTCGCTCTCTATCAAACATTCAGATTATTACAGCACATCGACAGCAGTAAAGTTTTTTCAGATCACGCACTGACAGCACTCAAGAAGATAAAAATCTGTGCGATTGTGTTCAGTCTGCTCATTATCATCGCAGTGATCGGAGGTATTAGTTTCAGTTGGATCGTAAACCCCCAGGAAGATGTGACGTTTATGATCACACTGGGAGGTATCATAACGTTTGTTTCGGGGATCATCGCAGTCTTTATCACACTCCTTGAGAAACTTCTCATTGAGGCCATAGCTCTAAAATCGGAAAATGACGTCATCGTCTAATCTGATACGAGTAACTCTACGCCTCACACCCGTCAATACACATTTTTGCCTGATTGAATTGCTGTGCTGCATTCGTACTGTGCTGATAGTACAGTGTTTTTATTTTGGACTGCCAGGCGAAAATATACAGTGCGTTGATATCTTTTGTCGAGACGCTTGGATTAATCATCAGGTTCAGAGATTGCGCCTGATCGATATACTGTTGTCTGGAAGCTGCCTGATCGATAATCGCAATCTGGTCGATCTCTGAGAATGTTTTAAAAACTTCTTTTTCATGATCCGATAAGAAGATCAGGTGCTGAACTGAGCCATCTTTATTTCGAATAGATTCCCAGACTTCTTTCGTATTCTTATTTTTCTCTTTGAGGAGCTTTTCGAGAAACGGATTTTTAATCGTTACTTTCATCTTAGCCAGATCTTTAACATAGCAGTTTGACAGTAACGGTTCTATACTCTGTGACACCTGGCCGAGAATAAAAGCAGATGATGTCGTCGGTGCGATGGCATTCAGTGTCGTATTCCTCCTGCCATATCCTTTCAGAAGAGATGGCTCACCGTATTCTTTGGCCATCTGCCGGGAAGCATCATAGGATTTCTCCTGAATAAATTTAAAAATTTCTACATTTACTTTCTTCGCTGCTTTACTGTCAAAGGCAATCATTTTTGACTGAAGATAGGAATGATACCCGAGAACACCTAAGCCGATCGCGCGGTTCGCAACAGCGAAATTATATGCTTTTTGCATGAAGTAAAATGCTTTTTGTTTATCTCTATCATTACTGTCTCTGAGGGAAGCAAGCTTCTGAATAAACTCTTCCATAACTGCATCCAGAAAATAAACCATCGTTTCAACCGCATCTGTATGCTTCCATTCTTCATAGTAGAGGAGGTTCATGGAGGAGAGGTCACAGACGAAAGACCATTCGTCATTAGTCGGAAGCATGATCTCAGAACACATATTACTGTGCCTGATAGGGAGCTTCTTATCTTTATAGACATCAACCGTGTGATTATTCACATTATCCGTGAAGAAAATATACGGATACCCCATCTCAACTCTGCTCTGGAGCACTTTCGCCCAGATCTGACGCTTCTTCGCGTCGCCGTCAATCATCTCTTGCATCCATGCATCAGTAACCGTCACTCCATGGGTCAGTTTCTGGATCGGATTTCCTTCTGTGCCGATTTCCAAGAATTCTTCTATGTCAGGATGCTCAAGCGGAAGATAGGGTGAAAAGTGTCCGCGCCTGGTAGAGCCCTGACTGACGACGTCAACAAGCGTCTCAAAGAGCTGCATAAAGTGTACGGTTCCTGATGAGACACCGTTATCGGTAATATTCGTTCCGCGTCCACGTAAGTCTCCGAAGTAACCAGCAGTACCACCGCCATATTTACTAAACATGCCGATTTCTGCATGTGTATACAGAATATCAGCCATATTATCACTGATATGAGACGCGAAGCAGCTGATAGGCAGGCCTTTCTGCAGTCCGAAGTTCGCCCATACCGGTGTCGAGAGGGAATAATAACCTTTGGCCATATAGCCATAAAACTTATCAGCAAAGCCCTTTTTCTTAAGAATTTTCTCAGCTGTTTCGGCGATATATCGGATTCGCTTCTCAGGCGTCACACCTTCGGTGAGATAGCCTCTGTTGAGAAATGTTCGGCTGTTTTCATTTAACCAAGTAATTTTCGGAGCAGTTTTTTGTTTCATAGTTTAGAAAAGATCGTCACTCGTGACGCTTTTACTCCTTTTATTGTAATTAATCGAGCGTTTGTTAAAAAAATCATTATGTTTTGTCGCGATAATCTCATCATTAAACCACTCAGTCTGGTCGAGAAGCTTCTCATCGGTTGTAAATATTCTCTTGAGTCCGATACTGGCGAGTGAATTATTCAACCTATTCTTAATGAATTCTTTCACAACTGCTTTCGGAAGAAAATCAAATTCACCATCTTCAAAGATCCAGTCTACAACCTGTTCTTCAGCTTCATAAGCACGTTCACACGAAGTATAGATATCCTGAATCATTTCCTCATCAAACCACTCAGAATGTTCTTCTTTGATGATATTAATAATATCGATCCCGAATAGTCCGTGAATCTGTTCTTCCTTCGAGGTTGCCTCAACGGCATTCGAGATACCTTTAAAAATATTTTTATGCTTATTAAATGACATAATGATCAGAAACTGAGAGAACAGAGAAACATGTTCGATAAATAACGAGAAAAGGAGAATCGAGCGGGTATACTCTCGATTATCTTCACTTCTCGCTGTCTCAATCGCGTTATTCAGATACTTCACCCGATGGTTAATAACCGGAATGTCCATGATCGTCTCGAACTCAGCATTCAGGCCGAGAATCTCAAGGAGATGGGAATACGCGTCATGATGGCGAACCTCACTCTCAGCAAATGTCACGCCGACTGCACCGATCTCAGGCTTGGGTAATTTCTTATAGATATCGGCCCAGAACATTTTGACAGTCACCTCAATCTGAGAAATAGCAAGCATCGTATTTTTCATGGCGTTCCGTTCTATATCCGTAACATGAACTTTAAAATCCTGCACATCTCCGGTGAAGTTAAACTCCGTGTGAACCCAGTATGAATGGCGGATAGCGTTCACATATTCAGCCAACTCAGGATATTCATAAGGCTTCAGATTTACTCGTTTCTTAAAGATATCACGCTTACGCTCAAGTCTTCGTTTCTCACGATAGAGAATATATGCTTTCGCTGCTTCATGGAAGCCTGTTTCCATGAGCATCGCCTCAGCAATATCCTGAATCTCTTCGACAGTCGGAATATACTCTTTTTTCTTCGCGCTTTTGACTTTTTTCAATAGTATTTTTTCAACTTTTGCGGCAACATACGTGGCGTTTTCTTTATTGCCGTTTTTCACCTCTTTCATCGCTGCAAAAATCGCATTCACAATTTTTTTATTATCGTACCTACTATGGGTACCGTCTCGTTTTTTTATAATTTCTATGGTCATACTGATCTCCTCTTTCGCAGCGACATTACGATTCGGATACATGCTGATCCGAACATCGCAACTGCTATGATAGTGATAAAAATCTCTTTCATTATTTCCAACAAAAAACCACCTCGAAAGGTGGCAAAATACTGCTAATTATGCACTTAGCGAATGCTCCTTGCTCGAGAAATAAAAAGACTCAGGCAGTCTGGCTTGTTCCCAATTTCCTCGGGACATTACAGTTACGGCATAGCCGTGGAATCTCACCACGTTTCCCCTGACTTGCTAAGGTCTGATCCTTAGTGTCTTCTGATAGTTTTTAGCTACATATGTGCACTTCTCAGTTCACAGATATAGTGTATGTAATTAATATAACATACTACATGACACGACTGTCAATCATCTCTTCTATAACAAAGTATACCAATATATGCGGACTGTTTCATAGCGGAGAGAGGAAGAATATGTCACTACGAAGTTATCGGAAGCACTTGATAAAAGGTATTTCCTTCTTTCGGGTCTTCTGAAAAATCTGCAACTCGTAACCACTCAGGAGTGAATTGATACAGAAGCAGATCACCGCTACTGTCAAGTTTCGAAAGGGGAGGTGGCCAGTAAAATCCTGTTTCTTTGACATTGGATTCGGCAATTTTTGCCATGAGCGCTTGATACATCTGCGGTGTTTCTATCTCACTTACCGTTCCTGTCGCCTGTACTGTTTTCGGTGAAGAAGGGTCTATTATGGTAAGTGCCGCTTTCTTTGTTTCTTCCAGGTATTCAGACTTTTTCGTATCGGATTTTGTTAAAAAGTAGAAGTTAAGATCTTGATCCGTGATAAAGAATATCGTTGCTGCATACGGTTCACCTGCAGGTGAGACAGTCGATAGTACAGCAATAGCAAGAGGCCGGAGGTAGTCATACGTTTCTTCAACTGACATAAGTCCGCTTATTGCCATAGCTGAAGTATATATTTTTATGACCGCACCTGCAAGAGTATGCTACTCTTCAGTGTAGTGTTTATGATTTTGATGTCTGTAATTGTAATGGACATACGGGAGAATGCCGATAATATTCACGATACTCGCGATAATAAAGAGCGTTTTAAATCCGAACTCATTCGCGATCAGACCGCCCATGGCTGCAGCGATCCCCATCCCGGTAAACGTAATCGCATCATACGTCCCCCATGTTTTGGATATCTGACTGCGTCCCAGGTTGATCGCGAACATCGAAAACTTCGCCGGATTTGAGATGCCCAGACTGACCCCGGCAATAATAAAGAAAATATAAAAACTAATCAGACTCGGAATAAATGCGATGAGGAGGTAACACCCACTCAGAAGCAGCATACCGGTAATGTCAGTAAACATTCGCTTTTTATCTGTCGTGAGCGTGAGATAATTACTGACCACGAGACCGGTTATCACTCGCATAAACAGATATAACGTAAATCCGAACGCAGCAGTCCTGATCGTTCCTTCAGGCAGTGTATTCACGACGTAGACTGACAGAATAGGAGTAACTGAATTCCATGCAGACCAGAAAAATGCTTCGGATAAGATAAAAGCGACGATAATAGGGTTCATTTTCCTGAACATAGATTAAGTATATCCTATTCTTGAGCCGGAAATCCAACCCGCAACGTACTTCCATGCGGCATACTGGCTTTCGTCATCGGGCTCACGTATAATGAAGAGAGATATATGTATGAAGCATTTTCAGGGTAGCATTCGGTTTTTTATACTTCTGTTCAGCGTTTTCCTTTCCGCACTTATTTTCATCTACGCGTACATCGATTTCAAAGGCTCGACGCAGTTGATAAAATTGACCCAGCTCTACGCATTCATCGCACTGCTTTTTCTCTACGCAGCGCTCATTATCGAACCGCTACAGTATAGTTTTAAACAAATACTGCCGTTTAATACAGCACTCAGTAAAACCAAAAGCGCCCTCGGTGTCGCAGCGTTTTACTTCGCGTTCCTTCACTTCTGTATCGCGTTCTTCGGCCAACTGGGCGGATTCTCAGGACTATTCTACTTAAGTGAGCGATATTTTATCGGCGTGACGTTCAGTTTTATCGCGCTTTCCTCGTTATTTTTTATGGCTGTTGTTTCTTTTTTGGAGATGTTCCGAAAAGTAACCGAGAAAAAGTTGCGGCGATTTCACTGGGTATTTTATGTCGCAGGATTACTCGTTATCATCCATATGTTGATGCTTGGGACACACTTCAGTAATCTCTCGTCTGTTATTCCGGTGCTATTTTATGCAGGTGTAGCACTGCTCCTGCTTTTGGAGTCACTGAGACTGGACGGAACGATTAGGAAGCGGGTTCCGAAGTACCCGAAAATCGGGATGTCGTTCGTCTCAACGGTACTGGCTCTGGTCTTTGTCTTTGCAGTCTACTTCGCGCCATCTGAGGATGGAACAGGTGCAGGACTCAATGTCCATGCTGAACACTTACGACAGATGCAGGAGGATCAGAATGCGAGAATCCAGCGGGTCAGTGTCGATTTCTCGCATCCTGAGGTGATCACAGCAGGGGAGGAGACTCCGCTTCGTTTTACGATTAACAACGAGGATACTCCTGAACAGATCACCTCGTTTCGGATAATTCACGAAGAATTACTGCATCTGATCATCGTCGACAGTACCCTCAGTCATTTCGACCATCAACACCCTGAACTTATCGATGGGGTATTCAGGGACAGTATCATATTTCCGAACGAGGGGAAGTATTTCCTCTACCTGGATTTCCAACCGACCGAAGGCCGCGAACAGCAGAAAATGGTTACGGCGACAGTCGGAACGTCGAATACAGACGATCGCTCAATCCATACACCTGATCGGGAATTGACGAAGACAGTCGGAGCATACACGGTGACACTGCTTCTCCCGGATCAACTGACTGCTGAGAAGATGACCGGGGGAGAACAGGCAGTGACATTCAGATTTCGTGAGAAAGCATCCGGCAGACCTGTATCAGATCTCAGACCATACCTCGGAGCATTCGGCCATATGGTCATGATTCATAAAGACTCCTATGCATATCTCCACGTTCATCCGGCAGATGAAGCGCGTACGGGTCAGACCGGCGGACCGGATGTCTCATTCTATCCGACAGCGATTACTGAACCGATTCAGCCGGGGATCTACCGTGTCTTCGGACAGTTTAACCCGGGAGGTGAACTCCTAACCGTTGATTTCACGGTTGAGGTGAAATAATAATGAAGAAATTACTTTGCGCACTGATAATTGGCCTACTCTTTTCGATCATGCCTGTACTGGCTGTTGAAGCACATATTCTCAAAACAGACGGAACGATAGGTGCTGTGTTACATGTCAGTCCTGAAGATGATCCGATCGCAGGGGAGGAGAGTGCATTTTTCTTCGAATTCAAAGACAGAGAGAACAGATTCCGTCCGGAAGACTGTGACTGCGTCGTAACCGTAATCCGTCGTGGCGAGGAAATCTACTCGCAGGATCTCTTCCGTAATAATCCTGATCCCAGCCTGACGAACGCGAGTTTTTTCTATACGTTTCCACAGCGATCAGTCTACACCGTATCCGTACAGGGGAAACCGAAAGACGGTGTGTCATTCCGACCGTTTACGCTCACCTATGACGTGCGGGTAGAACGGGAAAGTGATACCGGATCAGAACAGAGCAGTTCTGATCCATCGGCTGTTTATATCGTGATCGGCGGTGTTCTGTTGTTTTTCTTTGCTATCTATATCATGAAAAAGCACAGGAAAGGGGGTGAAACGAAAAAATGAGAATGTTATCGATTATCGGCGTATCTCTTCTCGGAGTATTTCTCGCAGTCACCCCTGCATTTGCACATGTCGTGGTCAGACCGGGCGAGGTCGGCGTCGGTGAGCGGACGAATTTCGTCGTCAGTGTCCCGACCGAGGAAGATACACCGACAACCCAGGTGAGATTACTTATTCCTGAACAGTTGCAGAGTATCAGACCGAATGTGAAACCCGGGTGGAGTATCGAGCTGGTGAGGTCAGGTGAAGGAGAAAACTCCCGGGTGAGTGAAATCATCTGGTATGGCGGCAGTATTCCACCTGATCAACGGGATGAGTTCGTGTTCAGCTCGCAAGCACCCGGTCAAGCAGGTGAGCTCGTCTGGAAAGCCTATCAGACCTACGCCAGCGGCAATGTCTCCCAGTGGGAGGCATCTCCTGAAGAAATAGAGGAATACGAAACGAATAATCCGGAATCAGAAGGATCCCATGATCCTGATGCTCCGAGGCCATATTCAGTTACGACTGTTGTTGACGACCTCAGTGAGGAGCAAACAACGACAACTGATCAGACGGGAAAAGCGGATAATGCATTTACGCTCAGTATTTTCGCCGTTCTTCTGTCAGCCGGAGCACTCGGTATGCAGTTTTACCGGAAAAAATAATTGGTGGACGAGATGAGGGGAGAAATTCTTCCCTCATCTTCCGG
>CAZOHC010000020.1:8735-21124 GCA_964579845.1 uncultured Gammaproteobacteria bacterium
GATGGGGAGAACAGGTGAAATTATTTCTTCGAATACAGACCGATGAGTTCTGTTTCTTCGATAATCAGTGTATTCATCGCCTCAACCAGCATCTCACGATCGGTAAATTCCGGCATATCCTCAAGTTTCTCAGTAAGCGCGTAGAGTTTAAAGTAGTATCGGTGCGTATCACTCGGCGGACACGGTCCGTCATAGGCGTTATTCCCCGCATCATTCAGTCCTACCTGCGCGTTGCCGGGTTTACTGTTCTCGTCAATAAACTCGATATTCGGAGACATATTAAAAAGTACCCAGTGAACCCAGGTTTTCGACGGGGCGTCAGGGTCCTCCACGATCAGAACGAGTGATTTGGCCTGCGCCGGAATATCTTGGAAGGCAAGCGGCGGATTCACGTTCTCTCCGTCACAGGTGTATTTCTCCGGGATCATCTGTCCGTTTTCAAAAGCTGATGATGTAATCTGCATGCATGTATTCTAACATAGTTCCCTAAATTAGCAAAAAGCTGAGATTGTTGACCAAAATAGACTCATAAGATAGAATCAGCGAATGTCACGTAAGCATGAATCAGGCAGGAGAGCACATCCCGGATCACCGGAGAGAAGGAGAAACGGCGTAGCTCATGATGAATTTAAAAATGTCGAGAAAGTCGGATATACAGAGGATCTCATGGATGATTACTTGAATCGGGGCCCCGGAACCCCAGAGGAGGAGCAACATATCTCTAATGTGATAGCCATCTGTTCACTGTACAGATATACCATCGGATACAATCAGATGGAAAGCTTTTATAAGCGTCGTGCAGCTGCCGGAACGATAATCTATGATCCGAAACTGGAGTATACGAAAAAAGAGGATATTATCACGCCGTATATGGAACGTGAGATCTATGATGTCTCACTGATTGAGATTATACGAGGTAGAGAAGACATTGCCCGTAAAGAACCAATCAAAGTTTTCGGACATATCTTACACCGTTCAACAGAGCTGTATGCTCAATCGAATGATGTAACAAGTAGGTGGGTACGGGCAAATAAACACCTAAATTTTATCTTCGGTAATCTCGGAAGTTTTGATGCTGAGAGTTTAAAAAAAGTAGCACAGGATGAACCCCGATTAACGCCAGAAATGATCAAGATGGCGGGTAATTTATATAAAACGTTTGAACGAAGTTACCGGGAGACGCTTCGCGTTTTTTCAGACCCGAACCATCCGAAATTTCCTGAGCTTGAAGATCTGTATACTCAGATTAAATCAAGCGGAAATAGTGATCAATTATCGAATTTTATCAATCAGATGACGAATCTCGAAAATACCACGATCACCAGAGCTGTGTATCATTTTATGCAGAACTATCATGACTCGGGTAATGAGGAATGTCCACTATACACTGAATTTCAGGGAATTATCGAGGAATCCTACGAAGGCATGACCGGTGATGAGTTTTCGGAATTCCACATCCCGAGGCAGGAGGTAACAGAGGATATCGGGCAGATAGAGAGCGAGCTGCATCAGCTGAAAAATAAAATAACCAAAAAATTCGGCAAAAAATTCAGTCGGATGAATCTGGACGCTCCGGAACTTTCAGATAAGGATGTGCGTGTCTCCATAGAGGCATTCGCATCCAAAAATGATACACTTTTTACTTTCCGATTAGAAACACCCAATGGCGATAACGAAGTCAGATCAGTGCGATTGATGCTCTTCAAAGGAGGAAGTACGACATGGGACTTTCTCAAAACGAATCACCAGCTTCCTGACGAATACTACACGATGGCTTCGTATGCCAGATCACTCCTCAGAGATGTGGTCGAGTCGTTTCAACCGAGTAAGCCATCATCCGGGGGAAAGAAAAAAGAGAAAATCCATGTGCGAGACGAAGTCTATGATCTACGCAAGCAACGGAGTGAACCTGAAGCATCGGAACCAACAAAAACAGAACAGGTTCTCGTCCCATTCGAACAGAGACCGACGATTCAGACAGATTCCGCATTTTATGCGGATCTGATCGCAGAACACCCTGAACAGGCAGAAATCGTCGAGAAGGCATTAAGTCGATATCACGGAGGATATCGGAATCTGGTCAAAATGGGAGCATCAGATAGTAAACGAAATCTATTCAGGCTCAGAGAGGGAAACTACCGCATCATCATCGAACAGGATAAAACCTCGGGGATATTTCAGGTAGTAGATGTAGGGGATAGGAAAGCAATTTACCGGAAGTATAAATAATGATGAGCGGGCGAAGGGAATCGAACCCTCCACCTTCTCGTTGGCAACGAGACGTTCTACCAATGAACTACGCCCGCAAGCGCCAGTGAATTATAGCAAAAGTTGGGAAAGAGGTACAGTGCAGTACTCGTTTGCGTTTAGATTATTCCCAGGGCGCGCATTTTCTTCGCACAGCCGGGGAACTGCGTGTAGATACTAGATCTACTCAGTAATCGCTGAACCGCATCTTTCTGAACCTCAAGCGGTGCTAAATCAGCACGTTCATACTCAGTACCCATACTTTTCCACGTTCCATAAGAGAACTGAAAAGCACCGTAGTAGCCGTTCCCTGTATTTTTCGTCGGATCCATACCTGCCTCACAGTTACCCAGGTACGTCAACTGTTCCTCGTTCAGCGGACCACCGGTATACGACGTACTCGACACGACAGGTGCAACAGTCGGTGCAGGAGTATTCGTCGGAAGAGCAGCTTGCGTTGCTTCAACAATAATAGAATCATGCATCGGGGTTTTCGCACTCGGAGTACTCTGACTGATTTCATCAACAGTCGGCGGAGTGATGCGAACTTTCAGCACAGTTCCTTTCTCCACGAGATTAGGATCCGTGATTTGCGGGTTATCTTTCACAAGCGTTACCCACGCATCTTTATTATGGTAGTGCGCATCTGCGATCTGCGAAAGTGATTCACCTTCTGTGACCACGTACACACGTTCTGAAGACACCTGGATAGGCGTCTGCGGTAATGCCGTCGGCTGTGAGGTCAAAATGACCGTACCGACCGTGATTACAACATTCTGTATGAGTGTTTGTAACATACTGTTTCCCTATGCTTCGTCCGTTGAAAATGGGCAAGGCTACTAGGGCCTACATACGAAAAAAGTCTCGCGAACGAGACTCAATATATCCTGTAGTATATCATATATTTCCGGTTTTGTCAAGTATTGATGAGTGATTAAGCTTTATTATCCAAGCTAATTGCATATGAAGAAAAAGGGGCAGGAAGGATTTATAACATCCTGGAGCAGTTACGAGTAAAGCAGGAGGAAAGTATATACAGAAGAGAAAAGAATGTCAAATCGGGGATAGCCTCAGAGCTTCAAAAAAAGTATAGTTTCATTCAATGCTTCGCAACTTTGGAGCATCGAAGCATTATTTTCATTGTGCGGACGAGAGGACGTGCGATGTCCCCGTAGGGGAAACCTCCTCGCGAAGCGAAGAGACCACGATAGCTGACTGAACCTGTAGAATCGATTTACTTATTGTGCGGACGAGAGGACTTGAACCTCCACGCCTTGCGGCACAGCCACCTCAAGACTGCGTGTATACCAGTTTCACCACGTCCGCGAGCTGAAAAATTATATCACGGAATGTCCGATATGAGAAGCGAGGGATATGTATGAAAAGGTCCCCGCGGTCTGTGCCGCGGGGACATGATTTAGTCGTACTTATCATCAGACGGTAAGTACTCCCATTTGGGAGTAAAACATACGTTGATGACATTGAGTTCTAAACCGAACTCCTGCTCTAGCTTCCTCGCTAATTGCTCAACGAGAAGATAAACATCAGTTCCGTAAACGTTCATGAGCGATCTTTCACCATTGAAAGACAGGCTGCCGATCAAACGCCGACGTTCTTTTTCCCACCGAGACATTTTTCTCTTCTCCTCCTCCAGGAGGATTCCGATTGTTGTCGTGTTGGGTAATCTGGAAAGGTCAAGTGCCTCTCCATTCCCCCTGGCAGGAACAAATCCCTGCCTCTTTATCGCTTTCGCGACAAGAAGAGTCTTTGCCGGGTCTATGAGTACGCCCACGATGAACCTCCTAGTACAACAACGTTCAGCCAATTGCTGAATGACGACATTATATCATGAAAAATGCTAAAAATGAATGTTATAGGTCTATATTGAGGAGTTGATTTGTGCCCGGGAGAGGACTTGAACCTCCAAGGCCTTGCGGCCACTGGCACCTGAAGCCAGCGCGTCTACCAATTTCACCACCCGGGCATACGCATTATGTTAACCTTTTTCGTTTCTACCCGGCTTGTTATATCAATGATCACGTTGTGATCACGTCTACTCCTCCTTACTCTTAGCATTCGACTTCTCGTTCTATTCGAACACGTCTCATTCTTCGAGAACCGGAGGACTTCGCAATTTCACCACCCGGGCGTAGGCTCAATTGTACAATACTTTTAAGAAACTTAAAAGATATACTCTTGTAAAGAGCTCTGCTATAAACTATAAAAAAGTATGGGCACATTTTCCAGAAGCTGGAGTTTGGTAGAACAAAGCTTTGCAGTACTCAGACAGAATAGAAGCCTGGTTTGGTTTCCGATTTTATCAGGCATATGTGAACTACTCGTTATTATCTCATTTGTACTTCCGATCTGGTACTTCCTCAATTTTGACGTAAGCCAAACCGGAGAAGGGTACAGTGGATATTCCTATTACCTCATCGTCTTTTTGTTTTATTTCATAAATTTTTTTATTATCACTTTTTTTAATGTCGGATTAGTTTACTGCGCTCATAAAAACTTACATGGCGAAAAGACTACTTTCAAAGAGGGTTTAGATTTCGCGCTAAGTAACATCAAGAAAATATTTGCCTGGGTTTTGCTGGCAGCTACTATTGGAACAATACTTAGAGTAATTTCAGATAAGGCTGGCATTTTGGGAAAAATATTCTCCGGCGTCGCTGGTATAGCATGGGGTCTCGTAACGTTTCTTATCGTTCCTGTGCTTATCTTCGAAAATAAAAGTGTCGTTGATTCAGCTAAATTCTCTGTCGAATTATTCAAAAAAACATGGGGTGAACAAATATCAGGAAGAATCTCAATGAATGTGGTCTTTCTATTCTTTGGCATTATTCCGTTCCCGCTCATTGTGATACTTTTATATTTCCTGTCGACAATAGGGATCTTCTCGTTATCTCTTTTAGTTACTATGGGAATTGTTTACTTCTTTTACATACTGTTTCTTATGGTTCTCAGTACCAGTTTAAACGGCATATTCACCGCCGTACTATATATGTACGCAAACGACAAGACTATCCCTTCGTCTTTTAATCAGGATTTAATCAAAGGCGCGTTCAAACTGAAAAAGTCCGATAAGCCGACTTCTTCAACTTCGGAATGATTTTTTATTAAGCATTTAAGAAACACTCTTCAAATTATGTGTCGAAAATGATATACTTTCCTCGAAGAGAAAGCAGTCGGTTTCAATCTGTTTCTCTTAATAAGTTGCTGAGATAGCCAAGGTGGTCAAGGCACCTGTCTGAAGAACAGGCTATGTTGGTTCGAACACCTAAAGGTGCGAACCTGCCTTTCAGGCAGAACCGTCCGACTCAAAAAGATTTACTATTACGAACGACGAAAACTGGATAGAAAAGAAGTCGTTTGTAATATGAAATTACAACGATCATTATGGCATGAACTTGAGCAGTTCCTCCTGTATGAGAAGAAATTCTCGGATAAAGTCGGGACAATGTATGCGTACCGCTCACGCTTCAACAAGGTCGCTGACTTCTTTACTGACGTTGAATTTACCCGTACGAACCTCCCCTCTTTTGTTGCCTCTCTTAGGGCGTGTAATGCCTCTACAGCGTCGATAAACAACGCAATCAAGATGTGTAAGACTGTGGGTGAATTCCGCGGTACAGACGAGTTCAAGACCTTCACGTTATTTAAGGAAAAGAAAGCCCCAAACCGTGAAGTATTAACCCCTGAAGAAATAATAAGACTTGCTAATGTTACCATACCGTATTTTAACCGTACGGACTTTCTCAACCAGCGAAATAAAGCACTTATCATGTTTCTCGGGACTACTGGCTGTCGTATTTCAGAAGCCCTCAATCTTAAGTTTTCTCAAGTTTTCCAAGGCCCAAACCGTGTTCTCTTCACCAACACAAAAACAGACGTGGAACGCTTAGTACCAATCAGTCAGGAAGTCTATGATTTAATTATGTCTCTCCCTGTCAGAAAGCATGGGTATATTTTCACCTCATACCGTGGTGACCCGATCTATAACCAACATCAGCAAATAAACCTTGACTTGAAAAGACGAGCTGAAGCAGTCGGTATAACCAAAAGGGTGTGGTGTCATTTATTCCGTCACTCATATATTACGACAATGCTTGAGCAAGGAGTGGATATTTCAGATGTTGCTATTCTCGTCGGACATGCTGAAATTCAAACCACCATGGGGTATAAGAATAGTATGCTCGGGCATTATGTGGATGTCTCAAACCGTCACCCGCTCTTAGTCGGTGCTATGCCGTGGGAACAGACTACCCGTATGGTGAAGAGTGCGGTCAATAAAATGGTCGATACACAGAGTAATAACCTGAGGATAGAAGAAGTCGGTAATACGATAACGATTAGTATAGAGAGGGCTATTGTTTAATCGATATTTATAGTTAGCGCACTAAGAATTTATTCTGGCTGTTTTTCTAATTTTTGAACACAAGTTCTCAAACCTAGTTAAGGTTCTGACAGTGATTTTATCGGTCGATAAAGAAAGAATGAGGAATATTCTTACCTTATGTACCATAGTATCTATGTATAGTTGATTCATTGAGCCTATTCCTTTCATAACTAGATACCTGTTATTTAATGGTTGGGTTTAAAGTTTAAGCTTCGGGTTTATTTCAGCCCTTATTACTCTCAATCCTTATTGACGGTACTTAACTTTCAAGATTCATGTCTTGCGTGAGCAAGACCACCCCCTTCCCCCTCCATAGAGAAATTAAATGCGGGTAAGTTTCGCTTGTCTCTGCGTACCTGCATTAGTGTCTGTGAAACCGTAAGCCCTAATATCGCTTCCTCTTACGGTACACCCTCTAGCCTCATCTCTGCTTTACGAGCGTGTATCTGGTCCTAAGACCACCCTTCAACCCATCCTTATTTTTCGTCGCGCGTTGAAGTCACCCTTCACGACGTGGCTGCTTATGCCAATCTGTACTTGACCGTATCGCACTACAGTAGCTAAGTCAAGTTCGTGCCTGATTACCCTCTTATAGTAGAGCTTATGATATAATCGGCAGTTATGGATGAGAATACAGGTTCAAATATAGGTATATTTATTCTGATGGTTGCTGGTATCTGGTGGTGGAATAACCACAATACGACATGGACGGGCTTTTATTACCCTGATGCAGGCAACCTTTATGTGTACAAGAAAAGTCCTGAGCTTAAGACTATTGACGACTGTCGTAACTGGGTTGATAACATGGCTGATACATACAACCCGTACGGTGCAGATGATGATTATGAGTGTGGTAAGAACTGTAAATTAGCAGAATACTCAACTGATTTTTACGAATGCGAAACGACGGAGGAATAATATGTGGTTAGATTATTTATTAGTATTTCTTTTCATGATGTCTCTAAGGTGGATTATTGCATCAACCATAGAAGAGGAAGAAGAGAAAAAAAGAACTGTCATTCTAGGTTTCAGCTGGATTACGTAACTATGGAGTATTGTCCCCTATATATTAATGGGAGTCGCTTTAGCGGGAATGATTAACTAATAAGATTTAAATATTGCACGGCCTTCGTCTATTTCCACATTTTCAACTTCTACACCTTCATACTTGATTGTATTCTTACTTAATTACTTCATCGTCCTTTTCGACTGTACTTTTAGGTGTCACTAGCAAATTGATATTTTTACCGTTCGTAACTGTGCTATATTAGGTTTATGGAGGAGTCTACTAACATATTTAATAATTCAGATTTATTTATTGCATTTGTTCTTATAATAATAATTACCTTCCTCCCCGTCCTGCTATTTCGATTCTTGTTTTACCGTAGACCCGTACCGCATAAAGTAGCAATACCTATAGCTGTTTTTATCTACTTTCTTACCTCTATTATTTCACTAGTAGGCAACAATTTATCGGGTACAAGTCAAGGTCCGAGTTTTTACATAGTGATAATTATATTTATGGGTTATAGCGTAATGAGATTAAAAAGAAAAACAACACGAGAAAAAGATAAAATTAAAGTAACAGACTCTGATTATGTGGATGTTATTCATGCCGAAACAACACATTCCGAGGAAAAGCACCACATCCCCTTAAAGACAAAAGCCACTTCGGGTTGGCTGTCTAAAAACTGGTATAGGTTATCACTCATGCTCTTAATCTTCGGTACTATTGCTTTCTCTTTTTACTGGTATAACATTCGACCTTCAAACATAATGAAAGCGTGTTCCTATGTAACAAAAACAAAACCTGCCATAGAATACCGCCCCGCTTTATCAATGGAAGAAATGGAAAGTAAAGGTATGATTAAGAAATGTGTTCTACAGACTCCTAAAAATACTAGTGGAGGCAATCTCACATGGCACCTGAATTCAATCAGGGCGCAAGACGGTTATGATAGCTGCCTGAATGATAATAAAAAGACTATTGCATTTTATGGAACCGAACAGCCAGCAGTACCTGAACAATATTATCAGGAACAAGCAAGCGATGAAGAATATAATTTTTGTCTCCAGCAGAGCGGGCTATAGATAATTCAATACGAAAAGGTACCGAAGAATACATTGAAAAGTAAGTTTATAGTTGAGCATGTGCTATAATCGGCGTATAATGAAGATAAAAGTTATTCTTTTTACCCTTCTTGCCCTCATAATACTCACTCCTATAAGTGTTTCCGCTCATTCTGGAAGAACTGACAGCTCAGGTGGTCATAATTGCCGTGTAGGAGCTTGTGCAGGAACGTACCATTATCATAATGGAGGTTCCGCACCTGTTGAACCAACAAGCCCATCAATTCAAAGAATTATACCCGCAACATCTGCACCGACTCGAGTACAAACACGGATACCGACTCGTATACCAACAATAACCCCGACAACCGTACCGACTAAAGAACCTACAGCAACAATTGAGCCAACAAAGAAAGTCAATAAAGAAGTAAAGACAGTTCAGGCAAGTACCACACCGTCAGGCTTTTTCGGATGGCTGATAAGTTTATTCAGATAACGAGATATGAGATATGGACTAAGAAAGTTCTCCTTAAAGAAAAGAATTGCCGCACGATCATCGTTAAAAAGAGCATTTCGTGCCAAAGCAAGAATGCCTCGAGGAATGGGTGTACTCACAAATCCAAATAAAGCAGGTTATAACTATATATATAACCGCACTTCAGTAAGTATTGATAGATTGCCACGTTCAGGAAAAAGAAAGTCAAATAATACGATACAAGCTTCCACCAAAAACGAAAAGAGCAATAGTCTTATCGGTTGGATATTTATTATTATTCTTGGCATTATATTCTGGCCAATTGCCTTAACGATCTTAGTGATACTCTTCCTCTATTTTCTTCTAACTGGAAAAAAAGTTAAGTAATCCCAAAATTATAAGTATAATCCCAAATATCCCGTAACTAGAAGCCTAATATTTATATCCCAAGCTGTATTCCGAAGTTTCTACTTAACTTAAATGCCCGATTATGATTAAATTTTCTCATAGTTCAAAATACTTAGCACAATCAGGTGAGTATGTCGGTAGAGTAGGATATTCCCCATGCTTTGCGAACCATTCAGAAGCTTTCCTATCATTCGAATTCTTCAAATCCCAACACCGTGTATATTCCTTCTGGTAAATAACATCCGCTCGCCAAACGAGGAAGAGCAATACAAGAACAGAAACGACAATAAATAATATGATGGTATAGACTGATTTAATTTTCATGGGAGGATTATAGCAGAGCTAGAAGTGAAATGCTTACGCTACTAAAAACCGCCCCTTAGCAGGACGGTTAATAGAGTTAAAACGTTAGGAGGCTCTAATAGTTGTTTGATCACTATTATCTTCCCACCGTGTCTCACTACCATGCCTGTGTCAATCTTGTACCTACTCTGAGGCTATACTACATGGTCATAGAATGCGATTTAAGGCCAGCAATATACGAAAGTGGTATAATCTCAGCTGTGGCACATCATCAAAAACAAATGGGGGTAATTTATGCCTACATTGGTGCTTGTTGTGCTATCATTGTCATAGCTCTGATTTACATTATTTACACCCAACAGCAACAGATAAAATCAGCACAATTACTAGCAACCCCGTCAGTAACCCCGAAGGTAACAATTCCCGTAACGATCACTCACATACCCGAGGCAATAGAAAAGCCCGTCATTAACCCAGCATTACAGGCAAGGCTAGAGCAAATAGATAGTGAAATTGCCAGACTGGAAGCGGTAAAAGCACGTTTGAATGAATCTATGAAGCTTGCCCGTGAACCTATCGACATCTCAGACCGACCATTAGGGTACAATCCCCTTGAGTCCCTAGAGATACAAAAGAACTGGATAGAAGATGTTGCTTACGATATAAGGCAAGTCGATAACCAGATTGCTACTCTCAATGCGGAACGTACGCAAATACTCCTCAGATAATCTCCTAGAAAATTACTGATGGTTTCTAATGACGGTACCCGAAGATACCCACGGTAGGGTTGTGTTTTGTTAAAGATGAGCTATACTCAAACCATGAAACACATTCAACCAATTTATACTAAGGAGGAATGGAATAAGGTTCGGTTACTAGCAAATAAATGGTATAGACAAATTGAGTGGCACATTCCCACAAAAGGCTATTATGGCTTATTAATTATCGGGATTATCGGCACGGTTGCAAGTCACGAGTATAGGCTATGGTTTGTCATTCTTACCGCAATAGCAGGCGCACAGCTATACGCACGGGAAAAACAGATACAAGGCTATGTCGAAGGCTGGCAACAAGGTCAAGAGTATATAACTGGGGATTATACAATTGATGAGTTGCTAGACATCGATAAATCAGATAAGACTAAGCCTTGAAGTTCTAGAAATTCGGTACGTAAAAGAGTATAGTTGAGTTATGGAATTGCTTTACGTTTCAATCTTCATACAATTCATAATTTATATGTATGTTTTCCGCCTTCAGAGAGCTACCTTAACCTTAGCACGTTTATATCTTGGTAGAGTTAACTTAGACCAAGACAAGGAGAGTATAGGGAAGCTTCAAGTAATGCTTACTCCTGACTGGGCTGGTATGGTGGGCTGGGTGGCAACGGGGCTAATGATTATTAATGTATTTACACTTATTAATACTGGGAATTGGTTTTCGGCAATTTTAATAGTAGCAATAACATATATCGGGATTGGCTTGATTGAACCTTTCTATCCATTACCTAGTTACACTCACTGCTTCAATCATATTGAGAAATATTTGAAGAAAGCGATAAAAGGAGCAAAGTTAGAAGAGGATAAACACGTGCACGAACAATTATTAGACTTTGTCAAAGAAGCTCGTGCAAGTCTTGGTAAATAGAGTATGAGTTACTCTACAATCTAACATAAAATTTACTGATGAACATCAATGGATGAAGAGAATTTCGATAGTAATAAGAAAAAGGATGAAAGAAATAGCTATAAAGGTAGCATTAGGTATCGGGTCGGTAGTTTTAATCATCTTAGTGATATTTCTCTGGGCGGAAGAATGCAAATGGTCAGGGCCAAACCTCGGTCAGGTCTGTAGACCGTATTGGTCTGTACTCATCGAGAACCTCATAAAATAGTCCCTAAAAATCTACCAGAAAATTTATGGCTGTCTTACTCAATTTGAAAATAGGGGTATTATGGGGTGAATGCTTTGGTTCCAGGCTAAGCTGAAATATCCTATACGTGGTGTACGCATCCGAAGGTAAGGCTAAAAAATATGGTTTAGGCTGTGTCCATGGTCTATATATTATCCTCACCTATACCCCGAAACTCACGAGCGGGGGTCAACTTCCTACGGCCACGTGGCCCGTACCCCCACCCCCCTAGGCTAGGACCCTGCCACCCTGCCCGCGCAGGGACACAGGCACGAGTACTACTGTAAATATCTTCTAGAACCATGCACCTACTGTTACCTACCCCTGTTACCACTGGCACATGTGACCTATAAGGAAATCTAGGCACGGATGAAGGAAAACGATTTGGGAAAAATGAAGAGAAAGTGTCCGCAGCCATAGCATAATGCTACTCAAATTTAATACAAATCATAACATTACTAGCGATCTTATAGTATGATGCTTAGCCACAGTGTAACTTTCTTCAATATATATTAGCCTTGAAACTGCGCTGTAGAATGAATAAATGACGACACGGAAGAGTCTAAATATAATAC
>CAZOHC010000021.1:0-20535 GCA_964579845.1 uncultured Gammaproteobacteria bacterium
CAAGGACACCAGGGACCGGTGGCAGGCGTACAGACCTATGGTCCTCCACCGCCTACTGAAGAGAGTCCGACGATAAAGCCTTCAACAACTCCTACGCCCACGAAAACACCAACACCGACGGAAACACCGACTCCCACACCGACATTAACACCGACGCCAACAAAAAAACCTGATCAGACAAATACACCGACACCGACACCGATGCAAACAAAAAAACCGGATCCGACAAATACACCGCCACCACAAAAACCATCAACGACAACAGATCCGCATAACGAAGATGACCATCATCATTAATTGAGAGACGGTAATCAGGGATAGAAGCAACACTTTCCCTTGTAACACACTTCCCCTTTCTTGGTATTACGACGATCCAGAGAATAATGCTATTTGAGAAGAGGTAGAATGAAATCACCCGATTCATCTCGTAAAAACCCATGCCGCTCATAGAGTGCGTCCATCACACGCACCGCGTGCTCTAGTGGTAGCGGTCCGCCGTTCACATCAACTTTATCGTGATGTATTGCAGCGACAGCAGTAACTTTCTCAATACCTGCCGGAACAAACGTTTTTCCTAGCCGGATGATTCCATGCATGAGTTGGTCACGAAATTCCCCACTTCTCAGTACAGAGGATATTGCATGTCGTGTCTCTTCAGGATAATGAACTAGCTTCTCACGGGTCATTCCCTGCGGGCTGTTCGTAATCCGAAATTCATTACTCGCTGTTGGAATTCGAAATCCTGCCTGCGCAACCGGTAGATGACCTTCTTCATCAAGTGTTACGAGCAGACCGTATCGCCCATTTATAAGCGGTGTCTCCGGTGAGACATGCTGAAGGAGATCAATGCCGGGAAATAGTTTTATATTCCCTTCAAGTTCAGGAATTTGTTGTTCAGCAAGACACAGGGTATCAAGAAGACGCCTTCCTTGAAGAAGCGCTGGTGATTCTTGCTGTCTCTCTCGTTCCATGCCGGAATTATAAAAGACCCACCACAGTCAGTCAAAGGCAGATTACGACAACACTGTGCCTTGTTCCTCTGTGTTTAATTTTTTACAATACATACAGGATGGAAGAAAAAGAAACGATCACGTACGCTGACCCCGCAGCACCTGACAAAGAAGAAGAAGTGGCAGAAAAAATCAGTGAGGAGCTTAATGTTTCATTGCCGGGAAAATACCTGCCACTTCCGATACGCTTGATCGCGTATTTCACGCTCATCGGTGGATTAAGTATTATCGGCAGCCTGTTTGCAGATATCGTGCGGCCACAAGGAGAAAATCCACTCTTTTATGTTTTAAGAACCGCAGTCGGCGTTATGGCGATAGGCATCGCATACGGGATTCTTGAGAAGAAACGCTGGGCTATCTGGCTCTATGGCGTACTTACGCTTGTCGCCTTGAACTTTAATCCATTTCTCGCTGTTATTCCGATAGGGGTTGTTATTTATCTGACACTAAACCACCGAATCTTCAAGCCGTCACATTTTGATCGTGCGCTCGAACTCATCAAAGCAAACCTGAAAAACCCGTTCAGGAAAAACCCTCCGCAGCTGCCGGAATAATCAGAACTCGAAGATTTTTCTCGGTTTTATTTCAAATACTGTGCTGAGAGCAGTTTGTAGGCTCGGGTGCGCATCGCGAAGACAGTTATTATCAGTCCGATCAATCCTGTTGCCGTAAAAACGAGTGCAATTCCCCTTCCCTGTCCGACGCCGAACCAATCACCGATTAAATTAACGCCTGCACCTGTTGTCATAAACGGAATGAACAGAAACTGAGCGATAGGTCCGATAAAAAACGCGGTCAGTGGTGACGCTGCCTGCTCAACACTCTGGGCGAAGCCGAAAACCCTTCCCTGACGATTAGCAGGCACAACTTTCTGAATAATCGTTTGTTCAGCAGCCTCGGCAAACGGTACCAGACAGATCCAGAGAAACATGCCTGAAGCAAGGAGCCATACCCACGGCTGCACCGTAAAAAAGAGCGAGACAGACCACATCACAATATTTGCAAGGAAAAGCGTTCGCAGCGGGTTTTTTCCGAGTCCTCGTTTCGCAATGATCAATCCACAGAGAATAAATCCGAGGCTGAGAACACCCCACATGATGCCCCAGGTCTGTACAGAAACAAGCGAAAGGCCATAAGGATCCATAAGCGCCATATACACTCCACCCAAAAAGTTATTAATTGTGGAGAAGAGAATCAATGCCAATAGACCCGGTATGGCTTTTACCACGAGGAAGGTTCCTTTGAGATCGATTCCTTTGGGTGCTCCTTCTACATGCACAATTTTATCCTCGGGAATCGGAATAAACAAAAGCTGTCCTAACGCAAGCAGTGTACAAAAGACAGCAACAAGCAGTACCATCCCCATACCGCCATGCGCAAGAATCAGTCCGCTTGCAACAGATGTTACCGAAAAAGCGATGCCCATCATTGAGCCGGACATCCCATTTGCCCGATCCCGTCTATCCTCGTTAACCAACAGCGTAACTAATGTCGGGAGCGCAATATTGCGAATGTTTCCGGCAATCACTCCTAACATCAGGAGCAGAACCAAGCCCCAAAGTACAAAACTATTAAGCGTTTGAAATTCCTGTCCCGGTGTCACACTGTAGAGAACATACCCGAAGAAAAAAAGCACCAACGTCGCAAAACTTGAAGCGAGCATGACCTGCTTTTTTCGATGGCGATCAACAAGCGATCCAAGCCAAAACCCTGATGAAGCAGTTGCGACTAAATAGATACCGGCTATATACGCGGTAGCGAGTACTGACTTTGTCGAGAGATAAATCCAAAACGTCAGCGCAAACCACACGAAATTATTGGTGACTGCTGCTATCAGCTCGTTACTGAGAACGTGATAAAAAGTTTTCATGCAAGCGAAAATTATAACAGAGATGAGTTGTCAATGATACTGTTGCGTATAGGCCACGTACCGGACACTGAAGTGCCCGGCAGTACAATCAAACATTATGCTTTCGGAGCATCATATTCGAGCATCCATCTGACCCCGAATTTGTCAGTCAGGTTCCCTATTGTTCCGAAGAAGGCGTCTTCAAGCGGCGTATCTACGTTTCCCCCATCTGATAATTTGGCAAAGAAAGTTTCTATTTCTTCTTTACTGTCACAGATTATTGTGTTACTCACTCCTCCTCCCATGTCTGCTTTCTGTTCAGGCATCATTGTATCTGATGCCATAAGCATGAGATTCCCATCGATCATGATCGCAGCATGCAGAACTCGATCCTTGGAATCTGGCATGTTCTCAGCCATCGGAGATTCGCCCACAGTCTGGATTGAGAGATCTCCTCCGAGGATACCATGATAAAATTCCATCGCTTCTTTACACTTTCCGTCAAAAAAAAGATACGGTACTATTTGTTTCATTCGCGTCACCCCCTTTCATTTCTGTTTCTTCATCATTTGTTCATCTCCGAGGAAAATTTCTTCGGTGCTTTAGCAGCTGAGAATCGAGTCCAGGCGGGGGTGAATTTGAGCAACACATAAGAATCATTCCTACGGCTGCCCGCACGTTCAGGGTACTTTGTACCGTAGGCGTTCCACCCTTCTTCAAGAGCATCCTTATCCTGAACAATCACGGCCGTCCCTTCTGCTTGAAACGTTGCGAATTCTTCTTCACGAAATCCGATAACGAGTGAAGCATTCACCGCTTTCCCGGAAAGCAGCGATGTACATTTCCGACTGTTTCTATCGGTCAGAAAATAGAATGCCGGAGGATGTTCGGTATGAGCGAAATGAAGCGTTGCTGAATGGATACTGGTATCATCCTGCAAAATCCCGAGTACGGAGACACGCTGTTTCCTGATAAAATCGAACGCATTTCCATCCATCGAGAAAAGTATAGCAGATACATAAGCCACGAAAAAAGCACCTTGGGGTGTATGAGAAAAACCCTAAGCTACTCTTTTCGTACTGCGCTCACGCAGTAAATGAGTACTCAGACTCCTTTCTCACCTTACGGTGCTTTGGATTGTTCATGTCCCAAGTCTATACAGGAAACGGTTTCAAATCGGGAAAATGGAATTTGTTCCACTGCCCCCTCAGCAGTTCCCCGAGTTTTAGTCGCCTCTTGCGTCGCTGCTGCTGGTCAAAGACCAGCAGGAATGCGTACCCCAACCAAACTGTCTCATCAACCGTTTCCTCGAACCGGCCTACATACATAGTACCAGTCCAGCAAGGAGGATTCGCGCCACAAGGGCATCTTTGAGATGAGTGAACCTGTACGTCAAAGGTGAATTCCTTCCCTGAGAAAATTACCGTTGCTCTTCCATGACGATCGGGTTCTCCCTCAACAATAATCCCTGCGGGCGGAATGCTCTCCTTCTCACTGCTTGAAAAGGCAGTGAAAATGACTTTATCGAGTGATTGAGGATCCGGCGTCTTGTAAAGCGTGAACCGGTCACCTTCGACTTGCAAATACCGAAACGTACGTTCATGGCCATCAACCCGAAGTATCCCCTCCGGAAGATCTCTTTCTGATAGGTCCCTCACGATGATGGAACTCACCACCGTGAACAACGGGAACAAAAGAAATGCGAAGGTGCAGTACAGAAATAACACCTCCCCTGTTAACAAACCTGCTAAAAAGAAGAGTGAGGCAAGCCACAGCGAAACGACGTACTTATCCATGGGATTTCTCCTGTCGTGAACTGTTAATGAACGGGAGCGGTTAGCTCAGAAATGAAGTCTACTACATATTACCAGGAGAGTCAAACTATGGGGTGTTGTGGATTTCACTTGTAACTAGAGTTCTCAAGCACGCACTACGCTATCACCAATGTATCAAGTTTCCCAAAAGCAGTTGTCCAGCATTTTTTATGCCTTTATCTATTCAGATGCTGTCATAGGTCGTTTAATATTTTCCTGTATCTACTCCCTGACCTGATTCCTTTTATTTTTCATCCGGAACTTTTTCGAATAAATAAAAATGTTCACTGCGGAAAATCACTCTATGCTTCTTGTCTGCGAGGAGAACCGGTATGATTTCGTTTTCATGGAATTTCGGTTCATAATTGCCGATGATTCGGTTCTGTGTCATAAGCGCTATAAACCGCGCAGATTCTGTCGCACTCGGAAAGAACCAGACATCCGCCCGATGGTTCACATGCGGACGTATTTCAAGTGACGCAGTTATTGATGCGTCAGGAGGGATACTCTGCAGTGCTTTCTCAAAAGCTCTATCTTCCTCTGTCACCTGATAGATAAAACACCAACACGACGGAGTTATCGGTAACGGGCTATAAAAATACATATTCCGTAAAGCAATGAGCATCATGCCGAGACATATTCCATAGAGAGTGACTTTGCTCCATAGTGCTCTTCTGATGAATTTGTGAAGGAGAAAAGAAAGATAGGAGTACCCGAAAATCGTCGCGATGACCAATGCCGGAATGATCTCTGTATCATAATGAAATACCGTGTGTGCCGTGTCTCGCAGCAGATTAATCACGACTGAGGGAAGCGCGAGGAACAGCCAGGGGAATCCTGCCACAGGAAGAAAACCAAATGGCTTCATGAGGTGGACATAATACGCAATCGTTTTCGGATCAAAGAATAGCAACTGCGCGATTTTGATCGGGTCAAACGCAGTTTGCATCGATGATACTCCTCCCTGCCCTTCAAATTCCTGCAACGCCCAGTGAATACTGTCAGGACTGAAACGGGGCATAACAATGAAAACCATGAGGAAAAACCAGGCGATACCACCAAGAAAGCTCACCGCACCCACTTTTCTGTTCTTAAAAAGAAAAAAGATTACCAGGCCGAGCATGGCGATATTAAGCGACAGATTCTCTTTCGTAAGGATAGCTAGTACCGCGAACACGACATACCCCTGCCATTTCCTAAGGTACGCGAAGTAGAAGGCAAACAGAAAAAACGGCACACCCAATGATACCGGATGGAAGTCATAGATATTTGTCCACTGCATGTTCGGGTTGAGAAGATACACTGCAGCGATACTCAGAGCAATGACCTTATTTTTGATCACTTTCTTGGCGAGGAGATAGACTGGGATAGCTCCGATGCCGAGAAAAAATGCCTGAGAAAAAAGAAGCATTCGAACATCATCCCAGATGAGATACAAAGGAGAAAGAAGAATCAGGATGAAGTCAGCATGAACTGAAAGTCTGGAAACATAGTCATCATGAAATCGTAGCGAGAAAAATTTACCATGGAGTGTATTCCACATGGTGTGGTCCATGTTCGAGAGGTCGAAATTTGATGCAAACGCATTGTGACGGAGAATCGCGAGTGTTGATAATGTGCCGATATAGCAACATATGAACAGCACCAACACCACCTTATCCCAATGTTTCCTCAAAAATACCACAAATCGTTCCATTGCTTACCCTCCGATTCATTATACACTGTAAAATAATGTAGTTAGTGTGGTATTGTAGAGGTAATGAGTAAAAGATCGACAATAACAATTTTATTACTAAGTATTTTTACTACATTTGGTGTCGCTATAATAGGATTTATTACTAGGAATGAGTTATTTAGTAACGGATTTCCGTTCAAGTTTACATCCTTTAATTTTTTTGGGTCAGAAACTAATTATTTTATGATCATACTGAACATTATATTTTGGTATGCGGTGATTTGGTTAGTATCGAAAGTTATACAAAACAGACTCTAATACAAATATTCAACTTTACCTGAATTTGTCACCAGTTTCAAGAATATACGTCCTTTTAGCACTTGCCTAGTACTTCTAGTTCTTCTCTCTTGAGTCATAACAGAGCTCTGATTTTTCTTCTTGTTATAGTCGATGGTTATTTTTACATTTCCAGGTAGTTCGAATTTTTGTTTTTGAAGATATAACTCTTTTTCGTCTGTGCCATATGAAACTTCATATCGGTTCTTCTCACTATAGATAGGCGCTTCTGAGTTATAGGTGAGAGAATATATGCTGAATCTATCTTTTCGGATTGTATCCCACTCCCTGATATTTAGTAACAACGAATTGCCTGCTTCGTCGGAGATTAGATATTGAAGCTCTTCATCTTTTTTATTCGTCCCACGTATCATACTACTCACCTGTGTATCATGAGTATCTATCCATTCCACGAGTAAACCCCTCGTATTAAGATCGATATATATTTTCGCTTCCGGTGGTGTTTTATCTATTTTTATTATGCGTTCTTGCAGGTTCTCCTCATTCCCTGCCAAATCCACTGCTCTAAATTGTAGCTTCACCACCCCTTCGCCTTCGATATGTAGAGGATCAGAATACTTCTGGATAGTCTGACCGTTATCGAGAGAATATTCTATATAATCTACTCCCGCTACCTCATCAACGGCAGTCAGTGCCACAATTGCATCGCCTGTGTACCACCCGTTCTCACCTTCTCTTCCTGTTATATTTACACTCGATTCTGGAGGCTTATGGTCATAATTATTCTCCCCCAAAACTTCTATCGTAGGGGGATAGATTGATTCCTGTATTCCGTCACCGTCGGAATCCAGCTGCAGAGGTGATAATGCGTGTGAAGCTGTATCCAGCTCTATTATTCCTTTCGTATGTACAGTTAATGGCACATCTTTGAATAACGTGGTTTTTATGTTCAGATTTTCTTCGAACGATCTGACGTTAAAATCAAACCATCCCTCGCCAGTTGCCTCAAAGATCACCTCGTACCTGTCATTTTCAGGTAAATAGATAAACTTCGCATCACCGAGTGTATCGTATCTACTACCGGGAATCTCAACTTCATAACCATCATCTGTTGGCCCTGTGTGGTTTCCTGAACTATCGTAAACGTGTATATCTACCGGTGAATGAACCGAGAGTCTGGTACCTCGAAACGAATAAGGAGTAGCTGAAATGCCTTCCGGCAATATAGTACTATCACTAAGGATACGATGTACGAGCTGTAATGCAGGTCCTGCTATCATTAGTTCTCCATGATCTTGTCTCGTATAATATAGCTCCGCGTCACCTAACAATGTTTTATCATTCGCAGTATCCGTGAGTGATGCACTAAAAAGAGGAACAGTACCGTCTCCGTTGATAACTATTTCATCTCTTTTGGGAATAATTATACCGAGAAAATCTATGACATTCTTTTCTACAATTTGCCCAAGGGTAGGCTTTCCTGAGCCGACAATATTAATTACCCTAACTCCGTTAGTAACAGGAAGATTAACATCAAGCTCGTGCAACGCTTCACTCTGTTGATATAGGGAAGTATTATGTCCTAGATTTGTTAATAGTTCTTTCGTCTCAGCATAGTTTAAAGAGCCAGTCACACCATTTCCGTCCATATCTCTTTCGTCCGCAAATGGATAAGGATGAAAACTATCTAAATCTGAATAGAAATTAAAGTACTCCTCACTTGGAGTTAGTTGATGAGCTGAAACCATATTGTGAGTAACATCTATCATTTCATCTGGATTTAATGTGAAACATACTGGACCCACTTGATATTTCATGCAAGTTCCATATGTCAATGCTTTAAACGAATCAACGGCCCCCAGGTGTGGTGTTCCGAGTGTAAAGAGCTTTTCCACATGTACTGCTCTCTCCTCATTTGAAATATAGTTTCTCGCCACAAGTCCTCCCATAGAATGGGCTACTATGTTTACTTTTTCTGCACCTGTGTGTTGTTTGATCGATAGTATTTTTTGATGAAGGAGTGGTGTCGTAAGGCGTATGTCCAGTCGCCAGTCATACGGGAATAGGAAAAGTGTTTTGTTCAGCTCGTACCCGTTCTCGATAAAAAAATTGATTGCCTCTTGGTATGCTCCTGAGTATATCTCGCCCGTTATCCCAACTTGTGCCTGTGATGTTCCATCAGGATTCATCCGTAGAATATCAAAATAGTCATCATTCCCGGGTTTTATGGCCTCCGGTTCGTTCACCCATACCTTCTCCCCTGCAGAATACAGATGATTATAGACGCCTCCATGACCGTCCGGTTCTGACCATACAGTATCTGCAGTTACCTGAAGTTCAGATCCGCCAATACCGGGGATAAGAATGACCGGTGTTTTCTCAGGTGCCGGCGGTGGTTCGGGAATGACATAGTCGAACGCTACTTCCAAGTTATCGATATTTGCAGACCAACTGCTCCCTGAAGAATAATTAATCCGGTAAAGTAATGATGATATTCGACTGGGTTCTGTGCACTGTGACTTAACAGAATCGCCAATCAGTATATCCATAACCTGATGAACATATGTATAGCTGGTAATTATGCTACCCTTCAATGGAAAGAGTGTCCAGCTTTCAGTCTTCGTGCACTGCGTACTACCGCTATACAATCCTACATACGGTGAGGTGGTTGTTTTGCCGGTAATACGGGTTCTCACATGGGTTATTTCTGCATTCATGGGGATTCCAAAATCATCCATGCTTCCGAAGTTTTGAAAATATAAATTTCCATAGCTCGGGGCAAATGCCCTGTCACATGTCAGGCCGTCAGTTTCAGCACAGTTGTCAAGATTTACATAGGATACAAAATTATCAGAGTAGATTGTTCCGGCACTACGGAACGGCGTGGTATAAGCATCAGCCGGTTCAGTCAGCACTCCAAACCCCAGAAGAAACAATAGAGTGCTAGTAAGACACAGTCTTAATAACCTCATCAATAATACTGTATTTCATATTGCTGAGCTACGCAAGTAGGAATCCTTGCCTGTTTCTTACCTTCCTGAAACAGAGACCTTAAGTCCCAAACGTAGTATCAAAGCCATGGAAAAAACAGCGCGGATAAAACTGCGTAGTGGGAATGATATGCCGGTTATCGGGCTTGGGACATGGCAGTTACAGAATGACACGAAGGCAGTCCTCTCAGCACTCGAACTAGGCTACCGACTCATCGATACGTCAAGTGACTACGGCTCTCATGCAGGTATCGGGGAGGCATTACAACAAACAGCGATCGTTCGTGACAGGGTGTACATCACGACAAAGGTAGAAGAAGATGATGATGCCTATGAGCGTGCTCAGAAGAATCTGGAAGAACTGGACCTTGAGTATGTGGATCTTCTTCTCATTCACCGTCCCCCACCGGACGGCGCAGGTGAAGCATTATGGAACGGATTACTCCGCGCAAAGGAAGAAGGACTGACGCGTGATATCGGTGTCAGTAATTATTCGACAGAGCTGATAGACACACTGATTCAGAAGACCGGTGAAGCACCGACAGTTAATCAGATTGAATGGAGTCCGTTCGGACATAGTGACGATATGCTCGCCTACTGTCGAGAGAAAAACATTATTATCCAAGCGTATAGCCCGCTAACCAGAACAAAGCGACTTGATGACCAGACACTTGCTGCGATCGGTGAAAAGTACGGTAAGTCTCCCGCACAGATCATGCTGCGATGGAATCTCCAGCTCGGGGTCGTCCCACTACCGAAAGCCGGTAATATTGATCATCAAGCTGAGAATATAGCTATCTTTGATTTCGAAATCAGTGATGAAGATATGTCGACGCTATCCGGCTTGAACGAGCGGTATTCATCACTCGGCTCTCTTCCGTATGGATAGCGCGTCACCACAATCATTATGGTGAGGGATACAGGGCTTCTAACTCAGCAAGTGAAATTCTGATTAACTGTTCCAAGACTTTAATATCAATATCTGAGAGTTTGTTAATATACAGACAAGTGACGCTGGATTTGTGTTTACCCAATTTTTTCAGTAATTCCCCTTTCGAACGCAGATCAGGCAGAAGATAAACAACCAAGTTCGCTTTCCGCGGAGAAAATCCGGTCCGGCACATTTCTCCCTCATGGCCTGAGTCATATCTGTAATGATACTTCCCGAAACCTACGATACTTGATCCCCACATCACGGCTTCTTCCCCGGTTATTTTCTCCATCAGCTTAAGGAGAGTGTACAAATCCTGCCTCCTTCCCTCGTTCGTAACCGTTTCCAGAAACTCTTCTACTTTTTCCGACGTAGGTTTCGTTTTTATATCTGTCATGTATCGATTATATCAATTCGTCTCAATGACTGAGACACGGTTGATAATCGGCTTGTGATCAGAGCCGATATCACCGCCGACGTAGCTTTCTGTTACCTGTATCCCAGCCGTATGCAGACAGTGGTCTATAGATAGTCCGAACGGAGGGAGCAGTGGCTTATACTGCCAGGTCGTTTGATATCCGAACCCTCGGGCACAGTTCGTAAGAACAGCACTGGTTATTAACGACTGGTAAGGATATGAGAACGGTGAGGCATTCAGATCACCGAAAACGACAGTCGGGACTGGAGACATAGTAACGAAATCACTGATAGCATTCAGTTGATCATTTCTCAACTCTGTCATTCGACGACTGAACGGCGGGACAGGGTGAGTCCCGATAAGTCTGAATACTGAATCATCTATCATAATGTAGCTGGAAACAGACGGGTGGCCTCCTCTGCCCAGGTATGCTACCTCAGAATTTCTCAACGGCTGCTTACTCAGAAGCAGTATTCCGGAAAAATCTTCACGAATCTCACCAATTTGGTGAGGGTATACTGACATGAGAGGACTGATTGCCTCAACCCATACGGTATCAACCTCAAGAAGCAGTACCACATCAGGCTCTGTCTCACGAATCGCTGAGAGGAGCTTATCATGTTCGGTATTTTCCTTACTCACATTCGCTGAAAAAAGCAGCAGGCTCGACTGCGGTTCAGGTGGCGATTCTCCTGCGACGTAAAACGCAAGAATCGGAAAGACATTGAGGAGAAAACAAAGTGCGGTAATTATCAAAGCGTTCTTCGAGCGTAGGAACACTGATGAGAGAACGAGGAGAAAGAAAAAAATACTGTACTGCAGTCGGAAATGCGAAAGCAGATCAAACCGCCAGTCTACTCCTCCCAGAAAACCTAACACTGTACAGATAACACCGATGGTAACGCTTATGAAGAAGAGAATGCTCAGTGCGCGGAATAAGACCGGGTGATTCTTCTGATAAAAGGCAGTTGTCGTGCGAATCATCTCGCTCTATTATGGCATCCGAAGGTCATAATTACTACCTGAACCCATGCAGGAGTAGATAGATTCGCCTACTTTTCTTCGACAGCATAATAGACTGATTGAACGAGGATTTTCCCGTTCCTGATGAGGAACGAATCAACGCCATGTTCGACTTTTACTGTATCTGATTCTGCCTTCCAGATGAGGTAGGCGAATTCTCCTTCAACGACCTTCCTGACATAAGTAAACTTCGCATCACCGACATCGTGCTGGAGGTCTTGAGCTGACTCCCGGATTCCGTCATGACCGGTGAGCCGTTTGATTGATGAAATGAGGACTACATCAGGCGAAAAGTTCTGCTCTATATCCTCCTCTACTTTTCCTTCCAGTCGCAGCCGAAGATGACTCTCAAAAACTTCATCAGTTGACCTAGACATAGAGATGACTATAACAATCTCGTATGTGAAACAGGTAAGAAAGCAGGTATCGAGACGTATCAGAACGAGGATGGATCGTCCTTTTCGGGAAGAACTGCGGTATGGTAGTTGCTTTTTTCCAACTCTATCGAACCTAATAGGAACGGGAGTGAATAGATCGCGGTCATAAATGCCAAACCCATCCACCCTCTTGGCTGTTTATTTTTATAGATGAGAAAAGAGATTATGAAGAGTCCTAAAAGATAAAAGAGGAGCGCTGTGAAATAAGACGGTAGGGTATCGTCCAACCCACGGATAGACTGATTATAGGTGCATAATGAAAAAACTAGAGAAAATACGAGGCAAATAAATACTCCTTTTCCGAACCCTATCAGATAAGCTTTCTTTAGCATTACTTCTATGCTGAGCTTTACGACGTGAGTTGTCAAGCAAAATGTTCTTAACTCTTGAATAAGTAGCGGTAAATTCACGAAAAAAGCACCGGTCGGTGTAGTCTGAAAGACCGGGGTTTTTTCGTCCTGCTCTCGTATCGAGCAAGGAAAAACCTCCTTTCTCTCAGCACCTTAGGGTGCTTTATTATCTCGTTTTAAGAGACATACTTGGATCCACTTTCTCAAGTTGTGAAAGCCTGGTGATCGGTGTCACCGATCGCTCAGTGTAGGTTATCGAATATGTCCCCTGAAACCCGTTACTGGACTCCCAGGCAAAGATCCTGACAATCACATTCGGTTTCGGATGAATGATTCGGATGAACCTCCCCTTCAATTTTCCGGTAACCCATTGTTGCCGAAATTCGCGCCTGGCCTGCTGTTCTTCGTCCATACTGCCTCTTTTCCTCCTATGTTACGAATGCTTCGCAACGAAAAATTTATCGACAGGAATAGCATCTTCCGGAATCTTGTCCAGAACCATCCCAAGAACGTACAACTTACCGTGTGGTACGACCACCGCACGAAGCGGTTTGGTTATTACCCAATCAGACCCCGATGCCACTAAAACTCTCCCTAAAGAAAGCTCCTGATGACCGGAGGCATGAATAGCAATGCTGCTAATCACTAATGCTCCGGGAAGGTGGACCGGGAGTATCTGTTTCCCACGAGAAAGCATCTGCTTTCCAATACGGGAATTTCTCCAGCTTCTAGAGGTCATTGTTCCTCCATAGTTTTGAGTCGTAGAGTTATCCGATTTCCGGATAAACTCTTATAGACGTACCAAACGTGTCACGAGGCGACCGAAGGGATCACAATCCGCATGTGAGCACAGTGTAGCCATCGCAATGGCATGCTCCTGAGTCACATGTATAAATCTATTATACCAGAGTAACCGAACCTTGTCTAACTATAGGGTGAGGTTTAGTGAAAAGACCGTTTAACACGAAGCAGTGAACCAAGAACTGTGTATTATTTCTGCAGCCAGATACCGCCGTAGGGGCCGAGTTGGACGGAGTTTAATATTTAGTTTAATATTTAAGAGAAAGTCCTCTTTCTTCGAGTGTCTCAGTCAAAATCCTCAGGGCGCTCGGTCCGAAACCATGAAGTGTTAGTAGCTCTTCTTCAGTGTATTTTGTGAGGTCAGAAAGTTTCACAACCCCCGCAGAATGGAGTGCGTGGAAAGCAGGTACGTTAATATTGGGGAATTCTTTACCATACTTCTGCTTCATCTCATCAGATGAACATTTCGGACAGACCGCACAATCACTTGTTTTCTCAAAGAGGTGTCCCTTCTGATAAACTCTTAATCCCATGTAATTAGTATATCAATTTCTGTTCATAAACACTGTTTTTTGTTCAAAAGATAAAACACGAAAAAAGCACCGGTCGGTGTAGTCTGAAAGACCGGGGTTTTTTCGTCCTGCTCTCGTATCGAGCAAGGAAAAACCTCCTTTCTTTCAGCACCTTAGGGTGCTTTATTTATTTTTTTGATTGAGATTCTATCCGAAGAAGAACTCCACCGGGACGGCGCCTTCCGGAATATCTTCCAGAACTCTCCCGATAAAATACTTTTCTTCGTCAGTTTGGACCACTACCGCACAGAGCGGCCTCGTGGTCTTCCAATCCGGCCCAGAGTCAACGACCACACTTCCTAACGATAAAACCTGATGACCTGCACCGGGTCCTGAGTAGTGTATGGCTATACTAGTGATCTCCAGAGATCCTGGAGGAAACTGGTTAGGGGCAATCTTCCCCTTTGCGATCCATTGCTCCCACTGCAGTGTGAAACTTTCGGTGAACCAGTCGACCGGGTAAAAACACCTGACGGCGGCCACCACACTTTCCGTTGCGGAAAGCAAGTAACCGTGAACGTCTCGTGCCTCAGCAGCAATCCCTGCGTAGTACGTAGAGATCTCTGGAACAAGTAAGCGCACCAAATCGATCGGGATCGTCTGGTTAGTGATCTCACCGCTTCTCAGCATCGACAAAATATTGATACACGTCAGTGCAGCAATATTCCGGTCAATACCATCCACCTGAAGGACACCAGCTGCCGCAGCCAAACGGGCTTCCGGACTCATCGGTCGATTAATTGAGATATGGCTCACGTGTGACTCCTTTATTGAAAAGTGCGTACTGCACAACACGAGTATTAAAAGAAACACACCGAAGTGTATTCATTTCAATAAACGTGACAGCATGTCAGATCATAGCACGAACAAGGCTAGATGTCAAACTATGGGACTATATTCTTGTGTTACTTTTGCAGCCAGATGCCGCCGTAAGGGCCGAGTTGGACGGAGTTTTTCGTCATAGCGTGCGTGTTAACGCCAGAAATCTTCTCGTAGTTCGTGGTATCCATCGTTATGTGCTTTTTCTTATCAGTCAGGTTTACCAGAACGATGAGTTCAGATGTTCCGGCAGAATAACGAGCCGCAAAGACACCTTTGCCTGTCTTCAGTTCTACCGGCCAGACGTTCAGGTAATTTCGCAGGAGTTTACGAACTTCAAGGATACCTGACAGCTGTGTGTAGAGCCGTTTTCCCTTCTCACTTTGCATGATCTCGTTGGTTAATTTTCCCCGATTAATGTTTCGTGAATCATCACGTTCTTCATCACTGAGTGATGCATCAGGAATATTCTTCATACCGTACTCATCTCCATACGGAATAAGTAGCCCACCGGGGAGTGAGGCGAGTAAGAAATAACTCATCAGGAACCGCTCCTCATCTGACCCCAACAGTGAATATGTCCGACCGCTGAGTCCGTATCCTTCTCTGAAGGATTTTCCTCGCGGTAATAATTCTTTATAGATCTCAGCGAGTAGCGAGGTCTTCATGCCGACAAAACTCAACTCGTCATGATTTCTGAGGAAATTGATCCAGGCAGCATGCATCGGAATATGGCGATCTTTTTTTAACTGGCGCCAGATATGGGACAGATCCTTGGTCACCAAGCTTCCCCACAGCGCAGAGGTACGCTGGAAGCTGTAGAGCATATGTGCCTGCCTCACATTTGCTGTGCCGAAGTATTCGATCTCAGAATCCAGTTTTTCAAGTGTTTCCAGGATAAAGATACAGTCAGGCTTTACCTGTTCAGCCAAAATGTTGAGTACGGCAGTCAGGTGATGGGTAAACGCGTTATGCGTGTCCAGATGCTTATAGGCGTCTTTGCCGATGAACGGTATCGCGTCAAATCGAAAATTAAATCCGCGGCTTGCCCAAAACAGCAGCACTTTCCCAAGCTCGATAAAGACATCAGGATTTTTCCAGTTGAGATCAATCTGATGCGGGTAATAGGTGTGGTAATACCAGTAGCCATCTGTTCCCTGGACCCAGTGCGGTAATTCTCCGGCGAAGTCAGGAAAAGCAACTGAGACCAGTGTCTTCTTCCCGTCTACGAGATACTCAGCCCAGACCGTCGAGTCACGATAAACTTTTCTGAGGAATCGGGGTGTTTCTTTCGTGTAAAGAAAAAACGAACGGTAATACTCATCTCCCTGCTGTGCTTTCTGAAACCACTCATGCTCTGTTGAGACATGATTGAAAATAAGATCCATAAAGACATGAAGTCCTTGTTCGTGAGCTTCCTTTTTCAGCGCCATAAGGTCTTCCATCCCCCCTAAGCCTGTCCGGACTTTATAGTAATTACTCACATCATAGCCTTTATCCCGCATCGGCGACTGCAGGAAAGGAAGGACATGGACAGCATTACAGCCTAATTCTCTTATTTTTACCAGATGACTCGTAATATTTCGGAGCGGTGTCTTCTCCTTTCCTTCGATACTGTCCGGGTAGAGAAAATAGATCGAACTATCTTTATACCAGCTCACCGTGAACGGTCGTTCGGGCACATCAGGAAGCGTTTTACGGAACTCTGCTAACGCAGAAACAATTCGTTTTACGTCTTTGGGGCTATACAATGACTCGATGTAGGGGATAATTGCGTCCATACTTATTTACCTGCCATAAGAAGAGTATAACAAGCATCCTACAGAATCGGTAATCGGTGAGAAACAACGAAGCGCTGTCGTTCAGAAGAAAAAATTATCCAAAGAAACCAGATACTTCTTCTCTGCACATTACTTTTTCTTTTGCTCGAGATTGAGTTTGACTGCTGCCTTTATGAGGTCTTTAAATGCGTTCTCGTCAATATCATCTTCCTCATGAATAAGTATCGCCCGATAGGAGTTGATGAGTCCTTTCGGGTCGTGTTCTTTGAGCGCCGGACCTTTGGAGAATGCGAGCCTCAGGTGTTTTTTGTAGGTCTCGCCTGTTGAGATCATACCCTCTCGATACCAGACGAAGACACCGTCCGGATTGGACGGAGTTTTATACTTCACTTCTTCAGTGATTTCCGGATCTGCCTCTCTTATCAGCTCACGGATTCTGGTCATGACTGTCACTTGCCATGGTTTCTCGTCGGATTTTTTTGCTTCTGTCATATTATGTACCGGATCTTCTACTCAGCATGGATTGTACTGAAGGGCTGACTTTTTTATCTTTCCGATGAATACATCCGATCCAGCAACACGGCCGACGCATGCCTTCTTTCAGTTCGCGCACCGCCCTGCTTATGTGCTCTATTCTCGTCTCTTCTTTCTTTACAAATGTTACCCAACAGATCCACTCATTCCGTGCCAATGGGGTGAGACTTTCCCAAGATTCAAGTGCCTCAGAATCTGTAGCCAGCGCTTTACGCAGATCTTCAGGAATTTCATGGACAACGCCGCCTGAAATATTTCCCTTCACCATAAGGCTATTTTAACAAAAATCAGTTAATACACCAAATGAACCTCACTCGTTTGTTGTCATAAAATTTCAGTAATCTACTCTACGGAAAAATGACCGAATTTTCGACTTCAGAAAATATTATTGAAGGTTTTTTGTATCAGTTTCCAACAGAGGAGTGAGTACCAGACCCACGAGAGAATCACTGCTGCGGTAAATGCAAAAATGCCGACTGCCACACCGACACCACCGATACCGCTCCCTATCATCAGGCCCATAAAGCCTACAAAAAAAGTTATGCCGATAATTAGAGAAAACAATGCAAAACCACGATTTTTCATTGACCGGAAATGGTTATAAAAGATGATACAGGAGGTAATCAATGCGATAAAACCGAACATGCCGAATACTAAATGCAAGATACCACTTGGAGAAATTGTCGTAGGAGGACCAAGCGGTGTACCGGGAGGAAAACCATCTACCGCATCTGCCTTGAAAATACCTGAGAGCATGAGGAATAGTCCATAGAGCATGAGAAAACGTGGTCCCCACGTCCCACCATTCGCACCCTTGAGGACTCTTTGTATCCCGATCGCACCCAGAATCGTTAATGCCCCGGTAATAAGAAAATTGAGGATATGAATCCAACCCAAATCTCCGTTACTTAACACACTCCAGCTGTGTCGCGTGATAGCAAAACCTTCTCGTGTGAATATCTGAGCGATGCTAGTCACTACATACACAGGACCTGCGAGGACACCGAACCAGAGCAGTGTCTTCGCCTTTAGACTCTTCGTATCTTTTGTCATAAATCCTTTAGGGACGTCGCTTCTTCCGCGCACCCTTTTTCTCCCAAGGGAAAATCGCCTCATACCCGGCATAGAGGACTAACATACCTGAGATCAGATAGAGCCAAGCATGCTCACGATCGAAACCATTGATTACATACAGAAAAACCAGTACGACAAGCGCCGTAATCAATAATATTCCTATTTCGAATCGCTTACGCTTTGAATTCATGTTTTTATTTTATTTCTTTGATAACGTAAGCGTCAAGGAACACGATGCGTTGTCATAAAAACGCTTTTCTCCTGATTATTCTCTTACCCGATTTCTTGAGCGAGACCGATGAGAAGTCCTTCCGGACCGCGGATATAACAGAGTCTATACATGTTTTCGTATTGCACGACCTCACCGATAAGTTGTGCTCCCTGATTTCGGAGTCTTTTGAGTGTCTCGTCGATATCCTCGACCGTAAACATTACCCGAAGATAGCCGAGGGCATTCACAGGAGAAGTTCTGTGATCAGCTACTGTCGCAGGAGTTATAAATCGTGAGAGCTCAAGTTTGCTATGACCGTCCGGTGTGACCATCATGGCGACCTCGACCTGCTGATTACCTAGTCCGGTGACACGTCCTGCCCATTCACCTTCGATCATACCTCGCCCTTCGAGTTTCAAGCCTAACTCGGTAAAAAAGGAGATAGCCTCATCGAGGGATTCTACTACAATACCGACATTATCCATTCGTTTCAGGTTAGGCTTGTCAGGTTTCATATTCATAGTATGCTTGGAAAGACATCTGCTTGATTATACAAAAACGAGGACTCACTTCCTATGAGGGGTGGAGGTACATGTGGCTTAAAATATTTTCTCCAGAATACCTGTTTTATTCTCCGGCTTTTCTGATGGCTTCAAGATCTAGCTTTTTCATCGGCATGAAAACTGCAGTTACTGCTTCTGCTTTCTCAGGATCACGCATGAGTTCGTCGAGAATTCTTGGTGTTACTTGCCAGGTGACACCGAATTTATCTGTGCACCATCCACACTGTTCTGCTTCAGGAACAGCGGAAAGTTTTTCCCAGAAGTAGTCAATTTCTTCCTGAGTTTCACACTCGATAATGTAGGACGTTGCACCGGTAAGCTTGAATTGTTCGACCGGTCCGCCGTTTAAAAACATAAAGCTTATTCCATCAAGCTCACATTCAGCTGTCATAACGGAACCTTCAGGTCTGCCGGAAACTTCTTCAGAGGCCTTCGGTGTTCTGGTAATGTCACCCATTTTTGCGCTGTGGTCACCAGGCGCAGCATTGAACGTATCGATGTAGTACTGTGCAGCCTCTTCCCCATCATTATTTGCGAACCAGATACAGGTAATCAGTTTACTCATTTTTTTTATTCTACCACTTTCTGCCAATCTTTATTGTCGTAGTTTTGTGAGGATACTGATCAGATACCTGCCGTTACTATTACGCAGCTTATATACTTTTAGCTATAATCAGGCTTCAAGAAGAGAGCTATGGTCATACGGAATTTACCGTGAACCTAGTAGCATCATCAGCGAACGAGTGTAACTAAGGTTTGCATAAACACGCCACCCCCTGGCGGGTTTAATCCCTAATAACCAAATTCACCAGATAAGACTCTTTGATCATGATTCTATCAAGTTTCAGTCATTGCATGAGATTTATCAGGATCTAGCCAGCCCTTACCTCTACACGTGAGGCATATTTGCACATTTTTTGAAAAGCGTTGACCGTATTTTGAGAATGAGTCATTTGCAGCCTTTCCTGCTCCACCACAAACCGGACATACTTTCGCATTCTTCGGCTTTACTTCAAGCAATTCACTTTTGTTTGATGTAGGATCTGTCGAGTATATCCACATTTTCCTGAAGGTCTCACCTTCAAATGTCTCTAGAAATTCAGAAAATTCTTCAGCTTTTGCTTTTGAAGTAAAGGCACTATACCAAATAAGTGTCCATGGCCTGCTTGCACTTGTTTCTTCGATCTTCCCTTGTTTATGCAAGTTAACTTCTCTTCTTAAGTCAGCAGTATACGAAATAAACGTTTTACTTTCTTTCGGGCTCACGATGATATAAACATAATAGTAATTCATAATATGAGGGGTTATAATACATCTAATCATAGTATCAAATACTATTCTTATTATATCATAGTGAGCCCGAATGTAAGTAAAACTGATAATTCG
>CAZOHC010000022.1:0-19620 GCA_964579845.1 uncultured Gammaproteobacteria bacterium
GAGTAATATCATTCATATTTATGGCTAAAAAGGCGCTGATTATCGGAGTTTCCTCACAAGACGGTTCCTATCTTGCAGATCTTCTCCATGAAAAAGGCTATGATGTCATTGGAACGCTCAGACGCAGCACCAATTACACCCACCCCAATGTAGAACATCTCTACGGCAAAATTACAATTGAATTTGCCGATCTCTTGGACTTTGAGAGTATCGCCAGGTTAATCCGAATTCATAAACCTGATGAGGTTTATAATATTGCCGCACAATCAGTGCCAGCTGACAGTTGGAATATGCCTTTCTACACTGCTGAGATAAGTGCAGTCGGTCCTGTTCGGGTACTTGAGGCTGTACGACAGTTCCACCCTGAAGCACGCGTTTACCAGGCAACCACACGAGAAATTCTGGGCAATATAGAGGCAGAATCCGCAAATGAAGAGACGAGGTTTGATGCGAACAATCCGTACGGTATCGCAAAATCTTACGCTCATATGATGACCAGGTGTTATCGAGAGTCATACGGCATGTTCGCCTGCGGTGGAATTCTTTTCAATCATGAGAGCCCTAGACGCGGCCTAATGTTCGTCAGTCGAAAAGTTACTGCAGGGGTTGCATGTATTAAAAATAACGTGAAGAATCCACCAATGAATGAAAAAGGTGAGCCATTAGTAACCCCTGAGGGGAAACTTGAGATGGGTGATCTCTCGCTTGAGCGTGATTGGGGTTATGCAAAAGAGTATGTCGAGGCAATGTATCTCATGCTGCAACACGAGACGCCAATGGATTACGTGATCGGGACAAATACGACGCATACCATAGAAGAGCTTTGCAGGATCGCATTTGAGCACGTGGGGCTGGACTATACTGATCACGTTGTCTCATCAGACAAATTCTTCCGTCCGACAGAGATTAAGCCACTTAAAGGTGACTATTCTCGTGCAAAGAGAGAACTCGGATGGGAACCGAAGACCAGTTTTGAAGATCTGGTAAAGCTGATGGTTGACGCAGACCTTAAGCGGTTTCAGTAGTATCTGCTACTCTTCCTCGCCAATATTCAAGCATATCTTTGAGCGACTCCTCTATCGTAAATTCGTTATCCCACTCTGTCAGGGTGACAAGTTTTTTGTTATCACACCGAAGTTCAGGGATATCATTCGGTCGCAGAAGCTGTTTATCAAGCTCTACTTTAACTTCAGCAGTCGTATATGAAAGCAGAAGCTCTAGGAGATCACCTGTTCGATATGATTTGCCTGAACCGGCATTATAAACATCTCCTGACGCTCCAAGTTCTAGCAACAGAGAATACGCTCGCACCATATCCCGCACATCGGTAAGATCCCGCTTCCCTTCTAAATTCCCGACTGTGAGGACAGAATCTCGAACTCCATGCTCTATCTCAGCAATTTTCTTCGCAAATGATGATGTAGCAAAATCTGAAGATAATCTGGGCCCGATATGTCCGAATGGACGAACCCGCACAACATCAAGACCATATCCTAACACATATTGCAAACCCAGATAATCCTGAGTTATTTTCGAAACACCATACGGATTTACAGGACGAAGAGGCGTTTCCTCATGAATCGGCAAATCTTCAGGGTTTACTAATCCGTACACTTCAGAGGACGATACGATGAGTATTCTCGTTGATTTGAGCTCAAACTTCCGCACTGCTTCAAGGACATGCAGCTCTGTAAGCATATTATTCTGCAGGTACAGACCAGGATCATGAAAACTTTTTGCAGGCGAGGGGAGTGCTGCCAAGTGGAAAATAAGATCCGGTTTCTCACGCGAAATCAGTGCTTCAATAGCTTCTCGATCCATCAGATCACATTGCGTGAGAGTAACTTGGTCTTGTATTGAAGCAAGGTTCGTAAGGTTACGATCACTCAAATAGGTTCCTGTTACCTCGTACTTTCCGGCGTTGATCAGATACTCAGCCAAATGGCTTCCTGCGAACCCTGTAATTCCCGTAATTAAAACTTTCTTCATCGTCCAACCCCGATATACGTAAAACCGAGACTTCGTGCTTCATCAGGGCTGTAGACATTACGTGCATCGATAAGTTTTGGTGATTTCATAACAGCTTTCATTTTTTCCAAATCAAGCTCTTTAAATTCATTCCATTCCGTAACCAAAATCGCCAAATCAGCACCGTGAATTGCTTCATCCGTTGTTTCAACGAAAGTAAGATTACTATGATCTGAAAAAATCTTTTTTGCATTCTCCATTGCAATCGGGTCATAGGCTTTTATCAAAGCACCGCTTTTCAAGAGATCATTTATTATTGCAATGGACGGAGCATCACGCATATCGTCAGTATCAGGCTTAAATGACAACCCGAGCACTGCTATTGTTTTTCCGTTGACATCTTCTAAGATATCTTTTGCCTTTGATACGATATGTTTCATCGCATCAGTATTTATTGCTTCAACGGATTTTAATAATGTAAAGTCATATCCGTTTCTCTCAGCGATACCGATCAATGCACGCACATCTTTGGGGAAACAGCTGCCGCCGTACCCTGCTCCGGCATTTAAAAAGCTCCGACCAATCCGCTTATCCAGTCCGATCGCCTTGAGGACATCAGGACCGTCTGCGCCCACTTTTTCTGAAAGTTGTGCAATGGCGTTCGCAAAAGAAATTTTTGTTGCCAGAAAGGCGTTAGCTGCGTACTTGATCATCTCAGCAGTCTCGATACTGGTGAGAACTAATTGAGTATTATATTCTTCAGAGCTGGTAATCGGCTCGTGGAGTCGTACGAGGAGTTCTTCAGCGTTCTTCGTTTCAGTTCCGATTACAACCCTATCAGGATGGAACGTATCAGAAAGCGCTTGCCCTTCCCTCAGAAACTCCGGGACTGACGCAATATCAAGCGTCGCTTGCTCCGGTTTTTTCTCTTCTACCATTGCTTTCACCTTCCGGTTCGTTCCCACAGGGACAGTACTTTTAACCGTCAGTACTGTATAATCCGTTAGATGCGGTGCAGTCTTTTCCGCGACATCATAAACAACAGAAAGATCTGATTCACCGTTCGGTTTTGTCGGAGTCCCGACAGCGATAAAGACTACTTCTGATTCAGGGATCGCCTGATCATACTCCAACGTAAAGAGTAGTCTTCCTGCCTCAACATTCCGTTTAACCACTTCTTCAAGTCCGGGCTCATAAATAGGAATAATACCTTTCTTTAAGTTTTCAATTTTTTCTTCAGTATGACCGATAACCCAAACAGTATTTCCTAAATCAGCAAAAACTGCTGCGGTTACTAGGCCAACGTAGCCATGTCCGATAAATGTAATAGTCATAGTTTAGTTAGTTGTTCTGCTCATCTGCATTTTAAGTGCCAATAAGCCTTCCTCAATGGTCTTCATCTCAACCCCGAGTTTTTTTATTCTATCATTATTCAGTGCTAAATTAAACGGCCTCGGCGCTCTATCTTTAAAGAAGGCTTCTCTTGTCGTCTCCTGGATTAACGAGGCATCAAGCTCGAAGACCTCGGCGATTTTACGTGCTAATGCGTACGGAGTTATAACTTCACTGCCCACCGCATGGTATGTACCGGTTGATCCGGTACGAAGTACACCACGGATAGCCTCAGCAAAATCATCTACAAACGTCGGACTCATAAAATGATCTGTTACAGCTGAAACCGGTGTATCTGCATGAAGCCTCGATTGAATCGCTTGAACCAGATCTTTTTTTTCAGGAAATGGAGTTCTATACGGATACGCAAGTCGTAGAATCGCGTATTCTAATCCTGAACTTCGCACTAGTTCTTCAGCTTGTAACTTCGTCTCCCCATACCAGTTGACAGGTCTTGGCTCATCATCTTCTTGATAAAACTCTCCCCCCGGTTTCTCACCCCCAAAGACGAAATCAGTTGAGACATAAAGGAGCTTTTTTTTGTTTTTTCTACAAGCTGCGATAACATTTTTCGCTCCGTCAACGTTTATCTTCCAGGCAGCACCGTTTTCACCCAGGTCCCTATCTCTCTCACAACCGTCTACATCTGTTTTTGCAGCCATGAGGATCACTACGTTGTGATCTGTGTCATCCTCAAGTCGTTGCAGCGTCTCTGGACGGGTGATGTCAACACCGGTATCGATACTGAGATTCTCAAAATCATACGTATCCGCAAGAAGCTCGACGATACGTGTTCCGACCAGGCCTGAGATTCCGATTCCGAAAATTTGTGGATTCTTACCTTCCATACTGCTTATTGTAATAGTCTTTATAGGCACCTGATTTGATATCCTGCCACCATTGTGTGTTCTCTTTATACCACTCAACTGTTTTCTTGAGCCATTCATCAAAGCTATGCTGCGGCTCCCAACCAAGCTCATTTTTTATTTTGCTCCAGTCGACATCGTATTTCCGATCATGTCCGGGGCGATCTCTGACATATTCGATGACGCTCTCATCTTTTCCGAGCAGAAATGCAATCTTCTTCACGATATCCCGATTCGGACTTAGCTCAGTCATTCCACCTATCAGATAGGTTTCGCCTACTTTTCCACTCTGTAGAATTTTGTCTATCGCACGACAATGGTCTTCAACATATAGCCAATCACGAACGTACAAACCGTCTCCGTACACCGGAACCGGTTTTCCTTCCAGGATGTTTGTAATGGCTAAAGGAATTAATTTTTCCGGAAAATGATACGGGCCGAAGTTATTGGAACAATTTGAGATTGTAATCGGAAGTTCATACGTTATGCCATACGCACGAACCAAATGATCTGCAGCAGCCTTACTGGCTGCATAGGGGCTTCTGGGGGCATATGGTGTTCGTTCACTGAACTTACTCGTATCTTCAAGTTCAAGGCTACCGAAAACCTCATCTGTTGAAATATGATGAAACCGTTTGATACTCTTTTTTAACGCTGCATTCAATAAAACCTGTGTTCCCAGGACATTCGTTCGTATAAAAGCTGAGGGATCAGTAATCGAACGATCCACATGTGTCTCTGCTGCAAAATGAACAATAATATCGACACCTTCCAGTGCTCGATCCACAACTACTTCATCGCAGATATCACCTTGAATAAAGAAGTACTTGGGGTTGTCTCGTACGTCTTTAAGATTTTCCAAGTTACCGGCATAGGTCAACTTATCAAAATTAATGACCTCGTCCTCAGGATGATTTTTCATCCAGTAAAGGATGAAGTTTGAACCGATAAATCCGGCTCCACCGGTAACAAATAGCTTCATAGTTGTTGCAAATATTGCTCAAAAAAATAGAAGGCGGTTATGCTCTGCCCATCAAGAATTTCACCAGACCTGATCATCTTTCTGACGTCCTCTACAGAATGTTTTTCAACTTGTATGAATTCACCATCTTCCAGTTGCTGTTCTCCAAAATCTAAATCTTCAGCTACATAAACATATGCATACTGGTCTGCTTTCCCAGAGAAAGCCCAGTGCTTACCTATTTCAGTAAGCTTATTAGCTGATGCCCCCACCTCTTCTTTTAATTCAATTTCTGCAGTCTCTTTAGGACTTTTTCCAACAGCAATACCCATTGGGAATTCTAAGGAAAGAGAAGCTACAGTATATCGGTATTGACGAACCATGTAGATGACATTATCTTCAAACGGAATTACAATACTAAAAGGCTCTCGTCTAAAAACATAGTATAGAGAGGTCTTTCCATCAGGACGTTCTACTTCTTCTTCCCAAAGATTAACAAATGCATTGTTAACTAGAGACTTTTTAGAAAGAGTCTTCCATTTATTAGATACAAAGCTCATTTAACAATTCCCTGTAGCAGTTCTTCTTCTGTATACTCGACTTGTTCGTCTTTCAGGTTCGGATCATACGAAGGATCGGGATAGTTTATCAGCCATGCCTCCTCCTCACCGATATTCTCAAGACCGGTCGCGATATCCTTCGGGATAAACATGCGTGTCGGATTTTCAGCATCTAAAATCGTTTCAGTTTTCTCCCAAGCTTCTCCGTTATGCTCGTATGTTGTAATCTTCATCTTTCCTTTCACCGCCACATACCGTGCGGCTCGTACACGATGCAGATGGTAGCCTTTAAAAGCTCCCGGGTTTGCTGCAGTCAGATATGCCTCCGTCCGTTCTCCTGTTTCTTTATCTTTAAACAGCTCTATAAGAAAGCCATTTTCCTGCTTTGCATGATCATAGGTCGTTACTTTTTTTGCCGGTTCTGTACGTACTGAATTCATGATATCTCCACCTCCTTTGCCTTTTTCGCCCAATAGTTATTCGCTGATAGTAAACTGTCGAAAGTCCCTGCATCTTCCCAACGGCCATCGATAGTCGTAACTTTTAGCTCTCCGAGCTCGCGATATTTATTGATGACATCTGGTATCTCAATTTCTCCTCGTGCTGAAGGCTGTACTTGTTTTGCAAATTCAGAGGCTCTGTTGTCCAGAATATAAATACCGACCATCGCGAAGTTACTTTTCGGATCTTCAGGTTTTTCAACAATCGAGATGACATTATGTTGCTCATCAAATTCGACCACACCATAGCGCTGAGGATCATGAACTTCTTTCGCAAAAACATGTCCGCCACCTGAAAAATTCCGAATGGTTTCTGAAAAATCATGATCAAAGATATTATCACCTAAGATCATCGTAACATTATCATCACCGATGAAATTTTCACCGACGATAAAGGCATCTGCGAGTCCACGTGGTTCTTCCTGAATTTCATATGTGAACCGAGCTCCGAAATCTTTCCCTGATCCGAGTAGATTCAGAAAGTGTCCTGCATAATCAGGAGCAATGATAATCAGAATATCCGTAATCCCTGCGTTAATCAGTGTCTCCAAGGGATAAAAAATCATCGGTTTATTATAAACCGGCAGCAATTGCTTTGAGGTTATTTTGGTTAACGGGCGAAGCCTGGTAGCCCTCCCGCCTGCGAGTACTATGCCTTTCATGTTATGTTAAATAAAAATATACAATGCTTATCCCTAATGCCGCGATAAGTACATATTCTATCACAACTTTAACAGATAAATCCTTATTTAGAAAGTGGTGAAAGAGTGCAAACCCAACATAGAAAAAAGATGTAAGCGTTACGATTGCCATCTGCATCTGCGGGTTTGAAGAGAAAGAAAGGAAAAGGATAAACCCGGCAGATAATATTCCCAAGAGAAGCAAATAGTATAAATACTGTGTTTTAAATGTTTTCATACGCCTTTAAATAATCGCTCCTTTCCCGATTGACATAATGATCAATAGAATCACTAAGAAAAACATCAAATGATCGATATTGTGCGAAACGACCCGGATAATCTGTTTTCTCTCTATAATAATGATATCAACAACCAGCACACCGATTAGAAATACTACCAGAAAGACCGTAAAATGCTTTGAGAAGGCATCTGAATCGATGAGTGGGCTACTTTGAATGGAAGCTACCATAAACTCAGGAATCGTGATAGACGGGCTCACAACAGAGAGGGGAGGAGTCGGAGAGGGGATAATGGTCGGAAACGGCGTCGGCGATAACTGTGCAACAATGACAGAGGTAGGGGTTGCTTGAGGGATTAGCGTGGGAGTGGGCGTAGGTTCTGTTTTCGTATTGACAGCAAACGTGCTTGATTGTGTCGGTGAGCCTGTCATTTTCCGACCGAACTCCTGGACCACAAGAATAGTCTCATCTCCAGTCAGGTTACCGGTAATGACAGCAAATCCGACATCGTCGTAATTGGTTGAGAGAATATTCTCACGGTGCCCTGGGCTGCCCATCCATGCATTTACAACATCCGGAGCCGTGGAAAAACCACGTGCGAGATTTTCACCTGCATACATGTATTCATACCCGGAGTTTTTGATAAAAAACCAAGGCGTTGTTCCGTCAGGCGCATTATGCGCCCAATAATTTTTCGCCATCATATCTTGTGCTTTTTCGTATGCAGCTTGCGATAATTGAGGATTCAGCTGGAGCGGTGGTAGACCTTGCTCAGCTCGCTTTGCATTTGTCTGCAAGAGTAGGTCGTCTTGGTTAAAATTCGCGGTGATACCTAAAATTGCTGAATGCTTCTCTTCCATCATCCCGATAAAAGAATTACCAAAGATGAGTACGAGAATCAGTACAAGGAGGCTTAGATGATGGAGTGCTTTTGCGCGATGGTTATTTGACTCTCTCGGGAAAATAAGGTGATGCAGGAATTCCCTCATATAGATAAAGTATACTGAAGCCTGTTTATTTTGTCACGATAGGGTTTTTATTAAGACTGTTATAAAGTAGTTTTTGATGTTCACCTGCTTTTCTATTCTTTGATTAGGAATATATCGGTTGTACCAGCTCTCCAGGAATTCCATTATTTATCGGAATCCTGAGTGACTGAGCGAGTGTATTCGCAATTGATACGCCGACACGCAGACCGGTAAATGAACCGGGACCCAGATTCACTTCAATATTCGTAAGGTTCTTAACAGTCAGACCATGTTTCTGTAACAATGTGTCAATGAGAGGAAGAACCTGTTGTGTCTGTCTGTTTCCTGCTGCAGTTACGATATCTTCCTTCCCATTCATACGCAGTCCTACGACTGTTTCGGTACTCTGAGATGTGTCAATGAGTAAAGTATACATAACGTTTGAATTATACTAAAGATCAACAGTCACCGCCCCTTGCCTCACAATGACCCATGGCTCTTCCAGGCAGTTTATCACCGTTGACTCATTCCTGATCGTTGTCGTTCCCGGGACTACATAATCAACCAGATTCAGGAGTCGTGGATCGATGTCTGACATCTGATACGGTGTTTCTGCGCCTGAAAAATTGGCCGATGTACCGATCAGTGGAACCTCTAATTCATCAATAAGTGTCAGAGGAATCTGGTGCGATGGGATTCGGCATCCGATACCTATACCTCCCCCTCTCACGAGTGCCGGTACTTTCTTGAGATGTGCCGGAAGAATAATTGTTAATGCACCAGGCCAATACGCATCAATTAATGTTTCATTAACAGCAGACGGTATCTCCTGTACATATGATCTGACCATATCGACCGAGTTAAAAAGAACCGGCACAGCTTGTCGCGACGGACGATTTCTGAGAGAAAAGAGTTTCTCAACAGCCTGCTCATCATCCATCCTGCATCCGATCCCGAAGGCAGTATCAGTCGGGAAGATTATAATTCCCCCTTCTCTCACCACGGTGACTGCTTCTTGTATAGAACTATTCATATGTGTATCAAGTCTACGCGCTCCGTAATAATCCGAAGTATCTATGCTTACGAATGTTCAGAGATATTCTTTATCGTTATTTTCCGTTTATCCTCACCGACGTATTCAAAGTGAACATCAATTCTATCGTTCGGCAATAAGTTCCCGAGTTTTTCTGACCATTCTATAACCACGATATTTGTCGGATCTGAGAGTATTTCCGGAAGACCTATATCCTCGATCTCTTGTTCGGATTGTAATCGATATAAGTCTACATGATAAAACTTATTATCCTGTAGGTCATACGTTCTCACGATGAGAAAGGTCGGCGAAGGTACCAACTTCTTGATCCCAAGCGCTTTCGCTACACCCTGAGTAAACGTTGTCTTTCCTCCCCCTAGATCTCCATACAGACATAAAACGCCACCTGTACGCACGTATTCTGCCGACTGTTCACCAAGTTGCCGTGTTTCATCACCATTCGTGGTAATCTTCTCTTCCATCATGTGGAGATTATATCAAAAAGCAGGAGAAACGAAGAATGAGAGGCTCCTCATAGTCTTCCGTTTCGATACGCATGATAACCAAACCCCAGACAAGATAAGACAACGAGCATGCCCACCAGAATCATGATGACTGAAGGACTCACCGCACGCAGCCCTTTTGTCTTTACCTGTGGGCTTGGTTGCACTTTCGTAGGTACAGGCGAATGTTGCCGTGTTCTGTCCACTAGAACAGCAGTCGGCACCTGATAATCAACCGTAGGGGTAGGCTTTCTCGTCGTACTTCCTTGTACAGCTTGTAACGAAGGAGGGAGATCTGTTGGTTCTTTTGTCGGTGACTTCGTTGCTGTCGGTGATTTCGTTACGGTAGGTGTCGGTTTCGGAGTCTCAGTCGGAATAGGAGTCGAAGTCGGCGCAGGCGTTGCATTCACATTTTCTTCTCCTTTTGTTGCAGATAGAAATAATGCCCAATCATCTCCCCCATCGGTTGTGCGGGCTGCAATCTGATTCAGCCCAGGAGCATCAACGTCTTTATCCGGCAGATTTCCATACACAACGTGATCCATTTCTTTTGTTTCATCATCTCGATCTACGAGTCGAATGATGTCACCATCTTTATTGAGAGTATTTCCCCAGGAGAAGAAAATATGTCCTTTCGGTGCAAGTATGCCGTTGAGCTCCAGACTATTGGTAGCCGTACCATCTCGCAACCTATACCCGGATAATGGCTCATCCTGATCACCGGTATTATAGATTTCCACCCAATCATCAGCTGTTGACGATGAGAATTCATTTATGATGAGCTTTGCATGAGAAACCTGCGCATGTATGAGGAAGAAAAAACTTACGAGCGCTACTAGAAAAGAATTACGTATAAAAGTTGTCACTTCAGGTAACCGTATTGGAATATCTGACCGGTAGAATAATAGTCTGAAAAGTTAAGGTCTGCCCCATTCCAGGGGTCATGCATGACGTAATTACCGTTTGAGCCGCTCTTTAACACGATGAAGTGAGTTCCGTATGGTCCTGCATTTAATCCGACAATAATCGGGCCGTTCGCAAGCCTATTATCCATAGCAGTCATATCTTTTCCTCCCGAGCTGAATTTTCCTCCGTTCCATGGAATTAACATCATGGCAGTATTAGAAAAGAAGAAACTTGATTCACGTGCAATATCAGCAGGAGTAATACTTTCACCCCGCTGCTTACGCAACATCGCTGTTGCCGTTACTAAACAACCGACCTGCCACATTGACTCAGATGAAGAACCGATCCTATGATTTCCCCAGCGTTCATCCCGTTGATTAAAGTACCACCCGTCAGCACTACTCTGAGCGGGAATTGTCCCTGAACCACCCTGTGAGCTGGCAAAGGACTTGAAGCTGGAGATTTGTGCCCGAGCTTCAGATAACAGTCGTTGATACCTTGCTTCATCATTCTTCGTCACACTCAGCAGTTGCTGTTTGCTCTGTTTTTCCTGATTTAACTGTTCTGTATATTCTTCTAATTGCGCTTTTAATGATTCTACTTTGGCTTTCTTGCTTTCAAAGATTTCTTTTTGGTTCTGATAGTCCATCTTTGCTTGCTGCGTGTTCATGAGCAACTGCCTATCATGAGCCTGAACGAGTCGCAAATAATTCGCTCTCGTGAGATAGCTCTCCATATTATCTGCAGCGAGGAGTACATGCATTTTGGGGATATTTCCCACCTGGTATGTCGCAATAATACGCGATAAAAGTGTCTTGGTTATTTTGTCCATTGATCCTTCAAGTGTTGAGACTTTACTCTCTGCGACCTCAATGTCTTCGCCCAGACTCTCTAATTCCTGTTTTGTAGAATTGATTTTAAATTCAGTCAGCTTCGTCTGATTGTCCATAACCGTAATCTGCGACTTTAATGTTTCACCCTGCTGCTGCAAACTACTGACTTTCTGTTGAAGTTCATTTATTCTCTCTTCAAGTTCTTTCCTCTGCGATTCTCTGGAGACAGTAGGCGTCGGAGATGAATCAGGAGTAGATGTCACCGTTGATTCTTGAGCTGAAACGCGGTTGAACACGACGAAAAAAGCAGCGAAAAAGAAAATAAAGATGAGATACGTTATTTTTTTCATAAAGCTCTTATTTCAAGTATCTGAGTACTGCTAGAAAACTTGAGAAAATCCCGATAATCACTGCAACAATGATCTCAAAGGCCAGCAAGACGAAAAGATAGATCGGCGAGACAGTCAGCACAGGAATACTTCCGAAGAAGTCGCGCAGGACAGGCAGTGCGTAGAACATAACCGAAGTTGCGATCAGCCAACCGAGAAGCGCACCTATCACGCCATAGAATATTCCTTCCAACATAAACGGCCACCTGATATACCAGTTGGTTGCAGAGAGTAAGCGCATAATCTCAATTTCTTCTTTCTTTTGCGAAATCTTTATACCGATGATAATGATCATCAGAAAGATTGAGTCCAAGGCTAGAACAAAGATAATGACAAGCCCTAGTTTACGTAGAGCATCGGTCCATCGAATTACGTTTGAAACAATGTCTTGGGGATATAAGACTTGTTCGATAATCGGTGAACGCTTCAAGACATCTGAGATGCTCGAAAGGTCATTGATATTCACGGCTGAGATCTCAAACGATGCCGGAAGGATCCCCTCCGTTACTAAGTCTGTTAAGAGAGGATCACTTTTATTCTGCTCCCTATAAATTGCTAGCGCTTCAGCTTTTGAGACAAATCGCAGCTCCGCTACCTGTCCGCTGTTTTTCAAATCCTGACCGAGTGCGTCAATTTCAGCTTGTGTCGCTTCGTCTTTAAAGAAAGCCGTCACTTGGGGCTGTGACTCGAAATAATTGATAATTCTCGCCGAACCGTAAATAACAAAAGTAAAGAGAGAGATGACCACGAAGGTCTGCGTCATGATAAATATCGCTGCCAGTGCCTGGTAAGGGGTTCTGCGCATGTATTTCCAGGTACTACTCCATGCTTTCATTTCTTTTCTTCCTCCTTTTCATGCTTCGCATCTTTTTTATGCTCGTGCGTTTCTTCATTCTCTTTCTTTTCTTTTTTTGCTTCTTTTTCAGGGCTTTGGGTATGCTTTTCAGCAGAGTCAGACTTTTCTTTCACGGAAGATTCGCTTTTATTAGATGCTTCGGTACTGTTTTTTTTATCATCCTTAATCAATTTACCGCGATCCAGGGCGATAACTCTTTTTAAGAGACTGTTTACGATATCTGTATTATGCGTTGCCATAACGACAGTCGTTCCTGATTTGTTGATGTCCTGCAGAAGCTTAACGATTTCCCATGATGTGGCGGTATCCAAATTTCCTGTAGGCTCATCAGCAAGAAGTATCTCCGGTGAGAAAACTAGTGCACGGGCAATCGCGGCTCGCTGAAGTTCTCCTCCTGAGAGTTGAATCGGAAACTTATCACGGTGATCGATAATACCAACCTGTTCCAGAATCTCATCAATCTTTCGGATAGCTTCATTGTGTTGTACACCTGAAACTTCAAGCGGTAAAAGGATATTTTCTTTAATCGTACGATCCATCAGCATCTTCAGATCCTGAAAAACCACACCGATTTTCCGTCTGAGGTGAGGAATTTTACTGTCGGGAAGTTTTGTTACCTCCCAATCATTCACGATGATAGAACCGTCTGTCGGAAGTGTATCCCGTATTAACAGCCTCAGTAAGGTAGTTTTTCCTGACCCGGACTGTCCGGTAAGAAAAACAAACTCACCCTTATCAATAAAGAGTGTGACATCCTCAATACCTGAACCGGTACCGTATCTTTTGGTGACATTTTCCAATCGTATCATAGAAATTATACGTTATAGGTGGCTAGTAAAAAATCAAAAGTGAAAGAAAAAGAGATAAGAGAAAGTATCAGTCACTTTTGCATGTTACTTAGTCCAATACTTCAACTTTCCCGACATCCATTAACCACCCGACATTTTGAGCTTTTTGCGTTGCTCCCCAAACCTTTACTTTTCTTCCCTCGAACTGAGAGAGATCTACCAGCGATGATGTCATGTAGACGTTCTGACTTTCGCCTCCCGGACGAATCAAGTGATGTGACCCTTCACCGTTCACACCACCCTCAGACACCTCTCCTTCTGCAGTATCGGAGAATGTTGCTGAGTCTCCGTCACCATATGTCTTTCCTTTTTCTATGTTTGAGGATTTTGTAACTTTATCAAGTGATTCAATTCCCGTATCACCGCCGTTTCTCGCCAAATAATAACCGGTTCCGACACCCAATAACGAAGCAACGATGACAAAAATCAGGAGCTTAGATGTGAAAAATGAAGCGGAGGATTTTCCTTCACCAAACGAGTGCATCACTGACTCTTTACGGTCTTTTTTTTCGGTAGGAGTGGACTCAGGCATTACCATAAGTAAAGCATATTTCAAGTAGTTTGGCAAGGATTTTACCGGAGAAACAATAAACTGATATCAAGCCTCTTAAGCAAGAATCCGCAGCTCTTCTTCAATAAAGCTGTCGAGATCACCGTCGAGGATTGCAGTTGTCTGCGAGCTTTCGTGATCTGTTCGCAGATCTTTTACCATTTGATAAGGATGCAGAACATATGACCGAATTTGATTTCCCCAGCCGGGAGTCTTATAGCCACCCTTCATTTTTTCCTCTTCTTTTTTTCTTTCATCTTCTTCTCGCTGCCAGAGAAGTGCACGTAGATGCTTGAGGGCATTTTCTCTGTTTTGTCCTTGATATCGTTCTGTTTGTGCTGTTACCACAATCCCTGTCGGCTTATGCTTCAATCGTACGGCAGTTGAAACTTTATTGACATTCTGACCACCATGGCCTCCGGAGCGAAAGAACTCCCATTCAAGATCATCATCTGCTATTGCAATACCTCGGTCGTCTTCAATCAAAGGCAACACCTCAACCAAGGCAAAGGATGTCTGTCTAAGGTTGTCAGCATTGAACGGTGACTGTCTGACGAGACGATGCACTCCCGCTTCATGCTTTAAAGTTCCGTAAGCATACTTCCCTGCAACATGAATGGTGACAGCCTTAATGCCTGCTTCTTCACCAAAGTCCTGATCAATAATCTCAAACTGAAACCCTTTACGTTCAAAGTACCTGGTATACATTCGCATGAGCATCTCTGCCCAATCCATAGCCTCTGTCACGCCTTGGCCGGAATGAATAGAAAGGATTGCGTTCCCTTTATCGTACTGTCCTGAGAAGTACAGAAGCATTTCTAGTTTTTTCAAGATCTTCTTTGCCTCTTCTTCTTCTCCTTCTTCGAGATACATCTCAAGCATCTCTATCTCCTCAATTTCTTTCTGAAGATCTGAGAGCTCCTTCATTTTTTTTGAAGCAGTCTGATGATCCTGCCAAAAATCAGGCTTCATACTCTCCGCTTCGATAAGCCGGGCTTGTTTACGTTTGTCATCTACCTGAATCTTTTCGAGCAATTTTTCAGCTCGCTGCTTGGTATCATCCATACGTTTTTCTCATTATTTCTTCTGCTCCTGAAAGAATGCATCAACCCATTCCTGGACTTCTTTCTGCAGGTTTTGATAGTCAATTATAATTTTTTTCGTCCTGGAAGCAAGTCCTATGACATCTTCAACACTCGTTTCCATGCCTTTTGCTTTAGCATCCTCAAGTGACGCTGATACGTCTTCCTGTAGTTTTTGAGATAGGGGCTCTGTTTGTTCCTGTGATAACTGAATCCCTAAGACTTCTCCTGCTTTTCCCTGAAGAGGATGCATATATTTCGTAGCAACAAAGAGAAGCGAAAAAAGAACCATGAGCACGAAAAATGATTTAATAAATGTCGTTAGCTGGAACATAGCTTCAGGAGTTACTATCTTCAACAATATTCACGGGTGAGTTTTCATGAAACTTTTGAATGTTCTTGACAGTAATATCCAAAATCATATGAAGTGCTTCATGACTGTTAAATGCATTATGAGGCGTGACAATGACATCATCCCTCGTCAGAAGGACATGATTCAGAAGCTGTGTTTTTAAGTCACATTTTTCTAAGAACTTCCCTGCCAACAGCTCACGTTCTTCTTTAATACCGCACTCCTCTTCTAAGACATCAATACCAACACCGCTGAGGACACCCTCCTGCAGACCAGATAATACTGCCTCAGTTTCTATGAGACCTCCGCGCGCTGTATTGATAAGTACTGCTCCCTTTTTCAGAGTGTGGAGGTTGGTTTTGTTTATCATATGCTTTGTTTCAGGAGTCAGAGGAACATGTAATGTAATAATGTCTGAGGTTTTCAGTAAATGATCCAGATCTACGTACATAAAGCCGATTTCCTTGGCGAGCTCTACTTTCGGATGCCTGGCATATGCCAACACATCCATACCAAATCCTTTGGCGATCCTGGCAACGGAAGTCCCGATGTTTCCCAGGCCGACAATGCCGATCGTTTTTTTATACAGATCAAACCCCCGCAGTCCGTCAAGTGAAAAATCACCTTTTCGAGCACGCTCAACTGAAGGAAGTATTTTGCGTGAGATCGTCAGGATTAAAGCAAAGGTATGCTCAGCAACCGTATGTGTTCCGTATTCAGGGACATTACAGACGGTTATGTTTTTCTCTCGACAGTAATCAAGATCAATATGATCATAACCTGTTGAGCGGGTCGTTATGAGCTTCAGGTTGGGTAGTTTTTCCAGAAGATCTTTCGTCAGATGAGAATAAATAAAGACGGACAGACAATCAACGTCATGAAGAGAAGACAGATCTTTCTCTGTCACATGATCCGCAGAAAACGATAAGTCGTGTCCTTGAAATTTCCGTTCAAGATAAGGCTGTTCCCATGCCTCGATTTCATAAAAAGCGATCTTCATTACCTATCATCGTAACATAGCTATTTTCAAGATAGCAATCTGCCTCCTGATCAATGAGGTCAGGGTATTAGTTCTAGGCTTCTCCATAGGTACCTGCATGCTGTCGTTCGGTACGGTCTCCACCGTTCAGCGATATTCTCTGCCTCTTCTTTCGTAGGCTCAACCTCAAATCCATACCATTTTTTGATAGCATTTCTTATGCCTAAATCACCGTATGAAAAGACATCCTGCCTGTTCATCGCAAACATCAGAAACATTTCAGCAGTCCATCTTCCGATTCCTTTTACTTTTGTAAGTTCTTCAATAATCTCTTCATCGGTCATAATCCTAAACTGCTCAAAAACAATTCCGCTCGCTTCGGTTTTCTGTGCCAGATCCTTCAGATACGATATTTTCTGATATGAAATTCCGACGGACCTCATTTCTTCATTGCTGAGATTGATAACACCAAGCGGAGAAACTCTCCCTCCAGGAAAAAGTGCGATAAATCGCTTTAATATCGTTGCTGATGCTTTTATCGATAATTGTTGCGAAATAATAGCATCCACCAGTTCGAAGAAATAATCACCGGAAGAAGCTGTCTTTTCAAACGGCGGAACTTGAGCAATTATCTTAGCAAGTATCGGATCTGATTTTTTCAGATGCTTTAAAACTTCATGTTGTTGCTCTCTTACCATAGTTGCATTTATAGCACACCATCCTCTTCTCAGCCATGATGAACTTATTGTTATAATAGCACTGTGAAAGTAGGAGCTCATCTATCTATTGCTGGTGGATATATTAATCCGCTGGAAAAAATTAAGACCATCGGCGGTAATTGCCTCCAAATCTTTTCTTCGTCTCCGAGAATCTGGGGTGTCGACCAACCTCCCCCTGAGGTTATAACAGTCTTTAAAGAAAAAAAAACTGAGCTCCAAGTAGATCCAATCTTTTTTCATGCTTCATACCTGATTAACCTTGCAAATCCCGGACGAATAGGCCGCTCTTCAGTAACGACACTTCGTAAGGAGCGTATGCTTGCTTATGAGATGGAGGTACAAGGAACGATCATCCACCTCGGTTCATTTAACGCAGAAGGAAATTCATACGAGGTTCTGCTAAATAACATCGCTGACGTTCTGCGTGATGCTCCGGAAGAACCGCAGTTTATTATTGAGAACGCAGGAAATCGGAAAATCGGTCGATCGATTGAGGAGATTGGTCAAATCATTTCAGATCTGAGAGATGATCGGGTGAAGGTCTGCCTCGATACCTGTCACCTCTTTGCTGCAGGCTATGACCTCGCAACGAAGGAAGCCTATGATCGTTTCTTTGACAATTTTGATACGAGCATTGGCCTGGAGAAACTGGTCGTCATTCAGGTAAATGATAGCAAAGATACACTCGGGTCTTTCAGAGACCGACATGAAAATATCGGTGAAGGTAATATCCCGCCGGAAACATTTCGGCTCTACGTGAATGAGCAGGCAACCAAAAATATACCGTTTATCCTTGAGACACCTGGATTTGATAAGAAAGGACCAGACAAAAAAAACATTGATCGTTTTTTATCATGTGAATATCGTGAGAACTGAAAGTAATTAATCTCCGGTTAAGCTGAATACATCAGCTTCTGAAGGTATTGATTTGTTTGAGCGTTCAAGATATTTATATCCTCGTGAGACAATCTCATCAATTCGTTGTTGTTTTGTGTCGTCATGAGACAACTTTTCTGCTATTCTAAAAGCATGGAGATGGTCGCCTGCGTGATGTGAGAGAAGACTGAGCGTCAGTTGTTCTCTCTTCCATGGTGTGCTACTTGAGCGAGCATATAATCTGGTCTCTGGCTCCTTTCCATTCCATGTATCTTCTCTCGGAATATACGAACCAAATCCATTAACCGTATGATCACCTAGTGCAATCACTTCCATGGTATAAATCTCAGTCCCTATCCCATCTGCCATATAATCAACCATTCGACTATCTTTTATAAAAACCGGATAGTCATAATTATCAAAAAATTGTTCTGTCTCTTTTGCTGTACGGAGAAGGAGTGAAGCGATTCGGGAGTCTTGTGTTAACGGGAGCTCTACGAGGGGGGGTCTATCAGAAGAACTTTCCATGCGAATATCTCGTCCATGCTTACTCCCGATAGTAAACAAAGCCGGATGTACATCTGTTTCTCTGCTCATATATTTCCTTCAATCTATGATAGGAAGATTATATTATAGGCCTAATTATACTCTATGGAGCTTTTTTTGTAAAGAGTGAAAAAGTGTTTCAAAAGTACGGTCTTGCATTTTTTCCAGTGATTCAGTATGCTAATAATTGTAGCGCTTCTACAATACATATGGATTCACAAAACACCACACCGCCAGTACCACCTACGACGCCACCTGCTGGTTCGCCGCCTCCTGAAGAATCAGACAATCAGGATACGCCACCTATCCCAAACCCTACTTCCGATGGTACAACGCAAAATACTGAGGTTCCTTCTGTTCCGGAAACCCCTACAACAGAAACACCATCCGTTCCACCTGTGCCTCCTCCGACTACCGAAACGCCAGAGATTCCACCGGTACCTCCTCCTCCGCCACCTGTAGAAACTCCACAAGCGCCGACACCGGAGACACCATCGATAGCTCCGAATCAGGAGAATCAAATCGGGAATGCCGAACCTGCTTCATCGCAACCTGAGAATGCAGCAAATATGTCCACTGAACCTCAACTCGCTCCGCCTGTAGCACAACCGACAACTGAACAAACACCGGTAGAAAATACAAGCGGAAGTGATCAAAGTAGTAGTATTCCTCCACCGGATGATAAAAAAGGTATCTCGAAGGCAATTATGCTATCTGTAGGTGTATTGGTCGTCGGTGCCATCTCAGCTGTATTCCTCGTCGCGAATATGAATCCAGGTGACACTCAGAATTTTGCTGGTGAGCCAACAGAAGTTCCTTCACTTCCTACTCAAATTCCGACAGTAACGCTTGTACCATCTGAAGCAGTTCCCACTGAGGCCACACCATCAACGACTGTTTCTCCTTCACCAACTGATGAGGCAACGATCTCCGCAACTCCGACTCGCAGATTAAGGTAACGTTTCTGAACCTGGAATTACCACCTTCCACTCGCACCGCCGCCACCTGATGCAC
>CAZOHC010000023.1:0-19579 GCA_964579845.1 uncultured Gammaproteobacteria bacterium
TTCATCCATTGGAAGTGGCTCCAGTTCTGCCTGCCCGAGACCGACGGCAGAGGAGCCCAAATAGGCGTCGATACATGTAAGGCGGGTAAGGAGTGTTTTTGCTGATGCAATTTTACTATCTAGATATACTCCCTGCGGTTCTACTCTTTTTAATTCATCTTCTGCAGTGCGAAGAGCTTCCTTAACGCTCCTCAAAGCTTCATCGTCTACTGTATTTCTTTTGTGAAGCAGCTCATTTAATTCTTCGACACTTGTTGTCTCAAAAGCCTCTTGTGCCTCTCCTAGTGCCTTTTTATATGCATCCAATTTTTCCTTATATGTCTGAATATCCTGACTAACTGCTTCAATCTGTGTATTTGAGTCACTCAGCAACGCTTTTGCTTCCTGAAAGCCCTTAGCTTTATTTTCAAGAATTCGACCTTTATTTTCTCCTGCTGCCAATGCTTCTTCCTGATCTTTCAATTTAGTAATTGTTTTCTCGGAAGGAGCTTGTTCAGCAAGTTTCTTTTCAAGGCGTCGCGTAATAATCTCACGTCTTGCTTCAATATCAATCATTGCCTGTTGTTCAGGATTGGGATCACTGCCTGTCCTGTTGATAAATTCTGCTGTTTTATTGTGTCGCAATCTTTGTAGGTCACCACCCCAAATACCTTTATCAACACGCCAGTCACCATGCATCTGTGCGTATGTCAGGTCTTCAGAAATCATAGTAATTTTTTCCGGTGGGACTCCTAGTGCTTCGTTATAAAATTTGAAACGCGTCCACATCTGAGTGATAAGTGCGGCCTGGATATCTCCGATATCTTTGGTACCTGATATTCCCTGTGCACGTGTAACACCTGTGACAGGGTTTGTGGAAAAATTGTGTACATCAAGTCCTATGACATCATGAAGATACTGGACTTCAGCTGTATACCGACCTGACTGAAGTCTACTGAGTAACCCTGCATCTCGATTTAAATCAATTGTTACGCCATGCTCGTACAGAGATTTTCTACCAACGAGTAGTCCGAGTCCGGCAAGTGCTGCTCCTCCATACTGCATTCCAAGTGTCGACAGCGCAGCAGGATCATTGCCAAGTGCAATTGCTTTCTGTACAAACTGATCGACCTGAGGAACATGCTGGTTAAGGTATGCATATGCTTTATGAAGGACATCAAGTCCTTGAGGTGTTGATGCTGCACCGGCACCAAGTACTGCTAATGACGCCAGTACAGGATGATCTCCGGTCAGCTTATTGAGTTTGCCCCGATTTATATTAAGATGAACTCTTTTTGGGTCTACCGTTGCATCAAAGGCACTTTCTTCACTGGCAAAAACTCCTGGATTTACCTGAGCCGAAAGCCCCAATCCTGCCAGTGTCAGTGCAATTTCCTCTTCCATAATCTGCGTTGTTGTTATCCATAAATCAGGATCATTTTTGAGCGCTTCTTAAATGTTTTCTCTACTCAATGTATAGCTGACTACGTTTCCTGCTTGATCCTCCACTTTTTCAGCCAATGTATCCAGGAGCATTTTCTGATGTCTGAATTCAGGTGCCTGGAAAATCGGAGCGTAGTTATCGTTATTGTAAACATGCGCTAGTTGTTTAAGGTGGTTATCCAGGTAGGTTGCATATTGATCTTGCAGCTCTGGCTTCACTCGAATATTTCGCTCATTGAGTGTACCTTTTTCGGCAGTAAGATCATTTTTCTGAAATATAAGATCTTCTTTTGCTTTGGGTTGTGCTCCATCCTGTTTTTTCCCTCTTCTGAAGCGCTGGAAGAATCCGGGGCGTGAATCAAGCGGCGTGGCACGGAGGGAGGAAGAACCCACTAATTCTTGTACATGACCTGGCGCTTGTCTGTCCATATGGTAAATATACTTGTTTTTATATATGCTTTCAAGTAAATTAATAGGTATGGTAGATGCACCTCGTCCGCATGAAGGAAACACTCCCCAACCTGAAAATTTGAAGCCTCAATATGAGCCTACTATTGACGCGTCCCGCATCATCCGCCATTCGTTTCTGTATGAAGCCAAGCAGGTAGCATTGTCAGGTAAAAATAAACAAGCACGAGAACGGGTTGAGAATATGGGTATGTCAGCTGAGAAAAAAACAACGCTAGGCTGGATTGCTTTTTTTGACAACCTTGCCGAAGGCGATATGTATGTCAAACCCGAAGATATTAGAGCAAACTCAGATGGTACCGAATCTGATCGGGATACCTATATTCGCGTCTGGGAAGAAAACGGCGAGAGGCAAGCTGAACCTAGCCTCAAGAGCGCCGAGATGCCGGACGGATCACAAAATCTTCGCGTCACACATATTTTAGGCAGAAAAGACGGTCAATTTCATTGCAAAGTCGATGGGAGTGAAACCTTAATTACGGTTCCCGAGCATATCATTATGACTTCATTTATCTGCTCGCAAAGTGAGAGCCTTCTGGCCAAAATGCCACTTGCACAGCGCCAGATATTCGAGACATATCTCAAACAAATTCAAAAGCCCGCCGAACCGGTCAATTTTGATCAAAAAATGATGAAAGAGGCTGCCAAAGAATCAGGCCAGATTACAACCGATGCCATCATCAGATTTTTGGAACAAAGGTATCCCCGAAGAGAAATGCCGCCTGATCTGCCGGAGGACGCCAGTGAAGAAGATATCAAAAAGCACAATGACCTTGTAGCAGAAATTGCAGAACATAATCGGCGAGTTGATGCCAAAGTCGGCGGCTTCCGCGAAAGTTTGACAGACCATGTGATCGCCTCCCGTGGAGATATTGTGGAACTCATGCGCATTCATGGACCCGATGCCATGGATGAAAGTAAAAAAGCACTGGCAGAATTGAAAAACAATGAATCATTTCTCAGACAGCAATTTGCACAACTGAGAGGGACTTCAGAAGGAGAAGTAATTGAGCAGGAATTGGCTGGCCTAAGATCTGAGATAACACAAATGGAACAGGCTCTGGAGACATATAATAATCCTGAAACAGCTGCACAGGTACTTTTGATGGCTCAAGAAGGTGATCTCCCCCCTTCATTGAGTAAGTCTATCAACTATTTCCTGAATCAGGGAAAATTAAACGAAGCCATGCTCGCCGCAGTCGACGAACAAATTCGAAGCCTCCCTGATGACAGCGCCGAACGTGCACAGCTCGAGAAACGAAAACAAATTGCCATGATGGCAGGTGGCGGGGTATTACTCCTCCTCTTTATGCTTATCACGCAGGGAATGAATGCAAACAAATAACTTCCCCACTCTTCCCAGTCTTTGAGTTACAATAAAGTATGTCAGAAGGACAACCAACAGGTATCGGACCGGAAGATACCGACTTATCAGCATTGCTCAATAGATTGCAGAAAGCAAGCGAAAACGGACGAGAAACAACACCTATAGATTCCAAGGATCAGGAATATTTCTGCATCAATCAAGAAAGATATCCTCAACTCGCCGAAGCCGCTCCTCGGGTAATAGAATTATTGCAACCTCTCGAATCTCAACAGCGGATGATCGAACAAACTGCCGTTGCGGCCGCAATGCTCTGGCCGAATAATCATGGCGACCAATATGTTCATTATCTCGATTCTTCTTTACAAGAATATAAAGAACGATTTGAAGATGCGATATATCGTCAAGACCAGCAAGAAATCGGATCTGCTTTACAGGAAGAACGACGAAGATATCTGGGCACTTTTTGGAATATGAGTAAAGATTCGCTGATTATTCCTTCTGCAAAAGGGGCAGGTATGGAATTTCTTCTTCCTTTGATTGCCGATAATGTAGACGATCCTGCAAAATTCCATTCAACCCTCCTTCAAACGATATTACCGCTCTATGCTTCTCTCTATAAAAAAACACCATCATCTGAAACTGCTCAGTCATATCTGGCCATGAGAAAAGCAGTCGAAGCAGCCGGTGTCGGATGGATTATTGATCCTTTTGTTGCAGAAGGGAGAACAAGAACTCAGTTGCAGGAACAAATAGGGTGGGACAACCGACAGATTGATCTGATTTCAGCCGTAGATCCGTTTGACGGTTACGCAGAAGATGTCGTTATTCCGGACTATCCTTACGTAGGATTTGCACCCCGCATAATCGGCGGGAACAATGGCGGTATGGCTGTAACAGAACTGGGACAACGAGTGCGCTTATCTCAATTTTGATTACTCCACACCCAGAGCCGCAAGTTTGGCTTTGAGATCCTCAATTTGTTCCTCTTTTGTTTTAGGAGGCTCCTCGACTTCTTCAGGTTTTACTCCGTTCCCACTTGTTCCTGTACTCTGTTGTTCCGGAGATTCTGAAGTGGTCTCATCACCATCACGGAGCTCTTTGGCAACATCTTCAGGATCTGTCACATTTACTGACAACCCTGTTCCAAGCTCAAACCCTGCCCGGTGAACCATGCGGGGAATAATTCGGAGATACCAGTTTTCTTTCGGATAAATATAGAAATTGTAGCTGAATCCTTTCCCTGTTTTACTTTTCTCATCATAAATCGTCTCAAGCTTTTCCATGACACCCCGATACAGATCTGCCAGATCGGTGATTTCTTCATCAGTAATGTTTCCAAATATTGTGTCGTCTTTTTTCGGGACAATCCACACTTCATACGGCCACTGAGAAAAATCAGGACAATATACATCAAAATGCGTATTTTCTCTCACTACATTTTTCAGCGGCTCACGACATAGCGCGGACAGATTGATCTGGTTCGGCAGAACAACCAGCTGTGAGTGTGGGTGTCCGATAGATGCTCCTGCATGTTCACCTTGATTGCAGAAAATAATAACCTGTCCCTGTTTACAGTAATAATTAAATCGTTCTCTGTATGCTTGGAAAACTTTACTCATGTGCTCCGGTGTAAGTTTGTGTAGATCCGTTTCTTCAGGTGAGTGAATGATAACTTCATGAAAATCGGTAATCGGGTATTTATTTTCAATAACCCGTACATCCCATCCTTTTTCATCTGATTTACCCTCACCTATCCGGAAAACTTCTTTGGGTGTGAGATGCTCATTCCCCTCGCAAAATGGACAGGCTTCTGTATCATTTTCTGGATTATCATCGTAGTTTTCAGGTTTGTTGACTCTATTTGATGAAATAATGACCCATCTTCGCGATGAGACATCAGGCACGTATTTGGACATAATGTATACATTAAATTACCACTGTTTCTTTTATACTACCGAAGTATCAACTATAATTGCAATATGATTATACTGCTTGGGCTCGGAAATCCTGGCGATCAATACAAAGAGAATCGCCATAATGTAGGCTTTATGTTTGTGGATTGGCTGCATCGTGAAACGTATAACGCGGAACGTAATTCGTGGAAATACGACAAATATTCTGATTCTGAAACAGCAAAAATAACGCTACACATGAAACGAACCGTGCTACACGCCGTTCTTGCTAAACCGCAAACCTACATGAACAGATCGGGTTTTACAGCAAACAAATTACTTTCAACGTTACACGCTACACAAACCACGCTCTACGTTGTCCATGACGATCTGGATATACGACTGGGAGAATTCAAAATCACACAAGGAAAAGGACCCAAAGTTCACAACGGACTAGCATCTATTGAGAGTTCACTTAGTTTCAAGAATTTATGGCTGATACGAATCGGCATAGACAATCGGGATCAAAAGCGAATGATTCCCGGTGAGCCGTACGTACTCCAGAATTTTTCCAATGAAGAAAAAGAAAGTATATCTCAAACCTTTCCCATAATCTTACAAAAACTACAAAGTGTCTTTGAGGCTCAGCAACAATCTTAACGTCTGAAAAGTATTTCTCAGTAATTTTTCTTTCTATTCTCACCTCTCTATCTGTAATTTATCGCTTTCTTATAGGTTTTATTTGTCCTGAGAACCTATTATGATATAATACTGTTTATGGCAAAAAAGAATCTCAAAATTCTATATCTACTTCTGTTTCCGTTTTACGGATCCGGATCAGGCACATATGCCCGCTATTTAGCAAAAGAAGTAAACAAAAAACATACTGTTGCCATTGTAGTCCCCGACGATAGGCCTATAAACGGAGTAAAACTATACCCGCTTAAAACCCCGTTTCGGGCAGCATTCACCGGACACCCGGAATGGCCGAACTGCCGTCTTTTTACCGAACTGACAAATTTGGAACTCCTTCGTTTTCATAAAGCATATCTGGACTCGGTCGTTGGAGCCGTTGAAGATTTCAAACCTGATATTATCCATGTTCATCATGCATATCCGCTTTCCTGGGCAGCACGATTTATCAAATCCACCTATCAGATACCGTACATCATAACGGTCCATGGATCCGAGCTGCCGACTGCACAAAAAGATCCCCGTTACCTCGCTCTTACTACAGATGCATTACGAAAAGCACGACGAATTGTACCCAACTCAGGTTATACCAAAGAGTGGACCATCAAAGCTTTTGGCGATGAATTTGCTAGAAACCAGACTGTTATTCCGGGAGGTGTCGATACGAATAAATTCCGACCGGTGGATACAAAAGCAATTGATACTGAATATGACCTTAAAGGGAAAAAAGTAGTTCTGTTTTCAGGAAAACTTACGAAATATAAAGGTGTCGAATACCTGGTAAAAGCAGCAAAAAAAATTAACGGTGAAGTACTTATCCTTGGGGACGGCGCTGAAAGAAAAAAACTCACGAAAATCGTCAAAGATCAACAAATTGCCAATGTATGCTTTTTAGGACATATCAAAGACAATACCGAAAAACTCGTACAGTTGTATGCACGCGCAGATGTCTTGGTAGCTCCGTCCGTCTGGGATGAACCACTGGGTCTGGTGATACTCGAAGCAATGGCTTGCGAAACTCCGGTTGTTGTCACAAAAAAAGGCGGCATACCTCTTGCTGTCAAAGAAGGAAAAAATGGTCTTTTTGTCAAACCGAGAAGAATTATTGATCTTGCCGAAAAAGTAAACTGTTTACTGGAAGATGACGAACGCCGCAAGAAAATGGGCAAGGCAGCACGGGAAATAGCACACAATAAATTTTCCTGGGAAGCTATAGCCGCAGAATTTATTTCTATATACGAAAAATACGTCTAAACATCTCTTCTGACTACTCTGCTACAATGTATGCATGAAGATTGCGATGCTCTCAACTCCCTGGATAGCTATCCCTCCCAAAGGATACGGCGGGATTGAGCTTGTTGTTTCCAATCTGACCGAAGAACTCGTCAAAAGAGGACACGAGGTTACAATTATCGCGACTGGTGATTCAAAAACATCCGGAAAACTGAGATATCTGTACCCGCGTGCATTAGGCAACAATCTGGAACTAAAAAAGAATCCATTCCATTTACTTCAGCATCTGCATTTTGCGGCAAAAATCATACAGGAACATGATTTTGATATCGTACACAATCATCTGGAACAATTCGGACTCATATTTCTTGACCTTATGAAAATCCCCAGTATTCACACGCTCCATAGCGCTTTTTATAAAAACCTTACATCTACTTCCGGTAATATCAAAAGCAAACGGAGTATCCTGCAGCAGTGTAAATATCACAATTTTATAAGCATCTCGGATAATCAACGGAAAGGACTGCCCGGTCTCAACTATCTTGAGACTATATACAATGGTATTAATACGGACAATTTTCAGTTCCATGCAGGTAAAGGAACATATCTGGCCTGGCTGGGTCGGGTTACCCCGAATAAAGGACTTGATATCGCCATACAGATCGCACGCAAGGCAGGACTCCCTCTGAAAGCGGCAGTTTTTATTGACGAAGGTGAACGTCCGTATTATGAAAAAGAAATTGTACCACTGCTTGACGATCAAATAGAAGTGATAGATGAATTGACTGATATCCAGAAAAAAAACTCGTTCCTCGGCGATGCGATTGCCACGCTTTTTCCCATTCGGTGGGATGAACCGTTCGGCTTGGTTATGATTGAATCTATGGCTTCCGGAACACCCGTAATAGCGTATGACCGCGGGTCAGTCCGCGAGATCATCCGCGACGGAGAGACGGGATTTGTTGTACAGGATGAGAGTCACCTGTTGAAGGCATTGAATAAAATCGGTACAATAGATCGTCGAAGATGTTCAGATTACGCAAAACAGAACTTTAGTATCGAAAAAATGGTTGAATCTTATCTAGCAGTTTACAATCGTGTTCTTTCATCATATGAAACATAAAATCTTGATACTCGGATCGGTAGCCGCTGCCTGTCCCCCGAAAAAACAAGGCGGTACCGAACGGGTCGCCTATTATCAAGCAAAACAGCTTGCCCAACACGGATGGGATATTTTATTTGTCGGCGGAAGCGGGACAAAAGATAACTTCCAGGAAGAGCTTGAGCGGGAAAACGCAGATAGTGGAACTATTCTATCGCACATTACTTTCTCTGAAATAGGCGGCGGGACCCAGTTCGGAAATGCTGAAAACGCTAAGCAGTTTGATCCTGCTTACACTGAAGCATCACGTCGAATGCGTCTGGAAAATGTCAGTCTCACCCACGCACAACAGTATCTATTTGACAGAAAAGATGATTACGCTCTTGTTCTCAACAATCTGAGGGGTGCTTCTCCCCTGATTCAGGCTGCCCAATTTCTCGGCAAACCCTGGATCAATGTGATGCATCTCAATATATTTCCTGAGCTTGCAGAGGTTTACAAAAAATATAATACATCCGTTATAACCCTTGCATCTCACCAAAAGGAAGCATTCCCTGAACTCAATCATCTTGCCACCATTTTCAATCCGATCAATACAGCATCGTTTACATTCGGTGATACACCGAAAGGCTACGCCCTGATGGTCGGAACAATCGGATATCACAAAAACCAAAAAGATGCGATCCTCGCTGCACGCCACGCTGGGGTACCACTCGTTCTTGCCGGTAAAATCAGAGATCAGGATTATTTCGAAAACGAAATTAAACCTGCAATTGACGGGAACTCAATTCAGTATGTCGGAGAATTGAATTTTGAGGATAAAGTACGGCTTTACCGAAATGCATCTGCCTTTCTTTTTCCCATTCAATGGGACGAACCATTTGGGCTGGTAGCGATTGAGGCTTTGGCATGCGGAACTCCGGTCATAGCATATCCAAATGGCGGCCCAAAACAGATTGTACAGGAAGGAAAAAATGGTTTTTTAGTCAACAATGTCGATGAGATGGCGCTCAGACTGAAAGAGATTTCAAAAATTGATCGCACCTACTGTCGCCGGGATGTCGAACAGCGTTTCGATGAAAATGTAATCGGAAAACAGTATGCCGATGCCATTCAAAAGTTTATGTAAATCATATGGAAAATGCAGAAACTCCGGTAAACAATATTGGGAGTGAAATAAACAAACCACCTGAAACCGAACATAAATCACCTCTTCAGACAGTGATTGTCGCTGGTATGGGACCGGTAGATCTTGCTGAGATCCGATCCTCGGATCGTCTTTTCCCCAACTCACCATATGCAAGACGGAATGCACAGGCAGCAAAAATTCTTGCCTCACGGGGTTTGAGTGATACCGTAATTATGAGCGGGTTTCAAAGCAATCCGGAAACGTCAGTCACAGAAGCAGCTCTTCAAAAAGACACCTATGACAGAATGCAGGCAACGTTTCTTCCCAAAGAGCTTCGTCAGGAAGCGTCTGAAAAAGCTCAAAATGCTATTGTTGAGGAAGCACAGGCCGAAACGACGTTTGCCAATATCACCCGCTCACTCAATCTTTTGGACAAAAACAACAACGGGCTTTATGAAAATCCGTTTTCTGTCCTTTCGTCACGATTCCATACACCCCGAATAGCAGAAATGGTTAAAGCCTTTGGACTGAATGCAAAAGTTCTTTCTGCCGAAGAGATCATGGAACACTACGGATACCGCAACATTGACCCCGAACAGATTGCAGATTCCTCGGGCAATAAAGTACCGTTTCAGGAAAAACTGGATGAAACGTATGCAAACCAGCCGGGCGGATTGCAAAACCTGCAAGACAATCCTTCTTATGTCACTTTTGAGTTGGGAAAAATCGAGTCTGATGTCCGTTTACAGCAAATGGCAACAGCGCTCAAAAGGTATTATGAAGAAAAAGGTGTAAAACTTCCGGATTGTTATGAAAAAATTCCTCAAAATTTTGACACAAATTTCAATTATGATGAATTGCGGGCTTCATTCAGAGAAATCCAGTTCAGCAAACATCCATATACAGGCTCTATGACCGGCGACGAATATAAAGAACTTGCACGGGTGCATGCTTCAGAGACAACCATGATGCTAAATGAAACCGATCCCAACCCTCCCACCGTAAGGGGATGATGTCTGATAACCCTTTTCAAAACATACATTGTCCGTTATCATTCTTAGTATGGCTGACATGAAATCAATTGCTGATGTACTTAAAAAATTTGATCCGGTTGAGGATAAATATGTTTCACGAGAGTTTCAAACGTTCGGAATTTATCTCTCTGAAAAACTACAAGATCCTCGACGCAAAGCCCTATACATCAAAATGGCCAAGGAGCTTCCTCGTCCGGTTCTGGAACAGGCTCTCCGATTCGTTGTGGATTCGAAAGCACGAAGCAAAGGTGCGCTCTTTATGTGGAAACTCAAAGAAATGGGAGTCTTTCAGAAATATGGATTCTCTACCCGAGGAGCGACTAAGAAGAAATAACACATAAGAAGATATATTTCTAATTTCTAATTTCTAATTTCTAATCAAATTGACTACTTCATTCCTTTCTGATAGCTTTAATATATGATCCTCTCTCCTGAATTTATAAAAAAAATAGAAATTGAGTATCTTCGACTTCTTGCTAAGTTACTCCGGGACGGAAAAATAAATCGCAAAACTGCTAAAGATGCTTCCATAGAATATCTCAAACTTCTTCCCATTTCTTCCTCTGAGGACTTAATGGCAAAAATATCACCATTTGTTAAACAATATCCTCAACTCTATGCATACGAAATTTACCTTTTGCATGAGATTGAAGAGATTAAGACACAGAAGGTATTAGAAAAAATGCGGATCTACCTCAAAAGTGACAAAATAGATGAAGCTATAAGTTTAGTTCAAACATAATATGGAAGGAGCTGTCGCAGCTGCTCAAGCTGTAGAAGGAATAGGAACTGCTGTTTCTGGAGCCGCAGAAGTAGCGGCTAGCGCTGCAGAAATCAGTACGGCGGCGACAACTGCTATAGAGACCGGAGGTGCTGCCGCAGAGCAACTTAGCCAGACTGGAGCTGTAGTTGAACAAGTCGTATCTGATATTCAAGGGGCAGATATTGTTGCCGGATTGGCGGACACTGCAGCATCAAACTCCAGTCCTGATGCAGCGACACAAAGTATACAATCACTGATCGAACAATTTGAGCAAAATCCTACCGAACAAGTAGCAGATATACTGGCAAAAGCTGAAACCGAAGGACAACTTCGATGGGAAGACGGTAAACCGACCATTGCTAATGCGACACCACTACCTGAACAAGTCACTAATAACCAATCAAGCGAAAATGAGCAAACAACTGATCAACGACAGAAAGAAGAATTAGATCAAGACAATACAGTCAAAGACACAGAAGAATCTCCTGAAAGCAATGATAGTGATGAACCCGAGACACCTGAAGAGCAACTTCTTGAGGCATCACAAGAAGCAGATAAACTAAAACAAGAAGGAAAAGAACAGATGCTGAAAAGGCTCAAGGAGCTTTATATGCAGCGAGCTGCACTTTTAGGGGAGCGATCCGCACTTGAAGCACTTCCTGAATCACCTGAAAAAAATCTTGCGATTGAAGATAATAATGTAAAACTGAAACCTATTGAAACGGAAATCAAACAACTTGAAACATCTCTGGGCATAAAGAGTAAAACTTCATTAAAGAAGCTTTTACTCGTCCTCGTAGCAGCTGCAGGTGCAGGGATTATTATGAAAGGTTATCAAAACAGGTAATCTCAAAAATACCCCCATACCCAATAGCCTATACTTCCTATCCCCTGCTCTTCAAGATACTTCTTTTTAACTTCAACTGACTCTCTATCTTCGTACCACAACTCATGACTATATCCTTCACTGTCTGTATAGGTAATTTTTTTTTCTTTTGTATTTGTATCTGTATGTAAAATACAAGAATCAGCACTAACTCTATTTTCCTTTGAACCTTGGATCAAGCTTGAAGATTCTCGGTGATCACAATGAGTATATCCTTTCTCTATCTCCCACAGTGGAATAGCTTTCGCCTGCTTTAGAGGTAAACCTTGGTCTCCCAGTGTCCAATCATATCCATACATGCCGAATGCTACTATCAATTTCTCAGGAGGGACTTCCTGTGAAAAGTCTCGAATCATTCTCTTGAAATCATACTCCCCTTCCCGTTCGAAAGGAAAGTTTGCGCCCGGCTCCCCTCGACTCTTGTGGTAATCATAGGCCATGATAAGGACTTTATCTGACATTGCCCCTAATTTTTTTACATCATACGGTCTTCCTCGGTAAAATGTGTCTCCATACAAAGCAATGACTACTTCTTTTTTTTCCTTACGAACAGTATCAGATACTTTTTGAGTAAACGCTGATATATTTTGCTGCACATCAGAAAAAGGAATAACACTCATTTCCAGATCAAGGACAATCCCGTCAAAGTTGTGCTGCCTTACAAGACTCATTGTTTCTGATATAACGCTATCCTGAGCTGACTCATCGTCAAGAATTGCAATATTGGTCTGTGTATCCAGCATCCGAAGAGTGAACAAGCGCTGCTGTTTAGCAGATGATTGTGAGACAAATCGTTGAATATTAGAATATCCTGTATCCTTTTTCAGCACTCCCTTTGTATCCGGAGTCACACCGAAATACATAAGTGTATCGTACTCATATGTCGCACCAGTACGTGGAATATTCCAATATGGAACAAATATAGAACGGGATGTAATGGCTACACGATCTGGGCTATCTTGATTTTGCTCTCTTGTATCAGTTTTTGATTGATTATCGACCAATGATCCGCGACTCTCACGGGTTGCCATATAGATTGCCCCGCCAAGGATGATACAGCATAACACAAATGCAAATCTTTTCATGCGTATATTATACCTTCTTTCCTCTTACTGATTTTTAACTAGATACATGAGCTAAAATACGATATACTACTTAGCATATGTCAATCAAACTACCCAAAATCTTTCTTGATTCCGGAGATCCGGAAGAAACAAAAAAAGCAAAATCATTGCTCGGTTTTCTCGATGGACAGACCACCAATCCGAGCCTTGTCGCCAAAAACCCTGAGGTACAAGCATACCTAGCTAAAGGAAATAAACTGAAAGAAGATGAACTTCTGAACATGTATCGCCAGATTATTGAGGAAATTAGTAAAGAAATCGCCGGACCCATCTCAGTAGAAACATATGCTGACTGGGATACACCTGCCGAAGCTATGCTCGAACAGGCACAGGAAATGAAAAAATGGGGACATAATATTTATATCAAATTCCCCACTATCCCTGAGGGTTTGAAAGCCGCGAATGAATTTGTCAAAACCGGAGGAAAAGTCAATATGACTCTCGTTTTTGATCAGCAACAGGCAGCAGCTGTTTACGCTGCAACGCTCCCGACATTCCAACCAGCGTTTATCTCTCCCTTCATCGGGCGCTGGGATGACCGCGGCTACCGCGGGCTCGATCTTGTGAAAAACATTATTAAAATGTACAAGGAGTTTGATACCAAACGCAATGAACATAAAAGTCATGTCGAAGTTCTTGCTGCTTCGATAAGAAGTCTTGACCATTTTTATGCATCAATCTTTCTGGGAGCAGACATCATGACAATTCCGATGACAATTATCCGTGAATGGATTGAGCAGGAACGCTGGGTACCTGATGAAAAATATCGTATTGAGACAGAAGGGCTAAATGCAATCATTTATAAAGATCTTCCTTATCGCGACGACTATACCCAATATCCTGTCGAAAGAGAAGAAGGATCTTTGCTGGATGAAGGTTTGAAAAAATTTGTGAGTGACTGGAATAATCTTCTTGATAAACAAGTTTCGTATTGACTATTACCTGAAAAGGTAAGTATAGTTATGTTATGAAGAAAGCACTGCTTTATAGCATCATCTTATTCCTTCTCCTCTTTACACTTGCCTTTACGACACGTATCACAACTTCGATGCAGTCAACCATTGCACCGTTTCTCCTTCGGGCATCACAGCAACAAGGAACACTGACGTTTCCAGACAACACGCTGGTGACGCCTCAAGCGGACGATAAAGAAGCAAGTCAGTCGAATTTTTCGGATAGTGATACAGATGATCGCATACAGACTCTTTTCCGATTGATAAACGAACACCGTGTTGCAAACGGAAAGCACGAATTGGTATTTTCTCCGGAAGTAACAATTTCCGCCGAATCGCATGCCGAATATCTCGGCGAAATTAATGAATGTAAACATGATTCGGGCATTATCGGAGAGGAACTGCCGATTATCCATGTATCCGATACCGGATTTGACGGGTATGAACTGAGGGAAAATCTTTCATGCAGGACAAATGATCCACAGCTGGCATTTGAAGGCTGGAGAAGCAGCACCGGACACAACAGTACGATGCTCGCAAGAGATGCTACTCATATTGGTATCGGGTTGAATGCTGAAAAAGGTATATACGTTATGAAAATCGCACGGGCAAATGGAGTGACGCCTGGTCAGAACATAACGGGAACTCCTCGTCTCACCGTCACTCCGTCAAAAACCGTTTCACCAATCCCTTCCGTTTCTCTAACCGTCGTACCGACATCGAACTCCCCTGCTCCGTCGATCAACGCCATCAGTCCGACAGTCAGTTCTGTTCCACTCGACGGAACTCAAACCCGCCAGGTTGATTGGGTGCATGAGGGTCAGGGTCTTTGCTGGTCCGCATGGGCGGGTAATCAGTGCTCTCTTGAACCACATGAAGGAGGAGCAACTTCGATGGCCCGTGATCTCAATCATGACGGTCAACCGGATATCTCATGCTCACAAGGCAACGGTTCAAACCAAACAACAACGGTAACCAACACATCAGATCGATCAATCACACTTTCCTGTGAACGGTATGCTTGCAATCAATGCGCAACCGGTAATGGCACCCATGCACAGTGTGACGGTGCGATTGACCCAAATTCAAACCGCATCTCTGAAGAAGTTCTTCTTGAACCGGGATGCTCTCTCACATGTACATTTTCCGGTATTGTAGGCAACTGTAGTGAGAGTGAATCCCCGGATTCAAACCCGACACCAACCCAGACACCCACGCCTCAAGTAACATTCGGACCTTCAATCTCCCCTACACCGACCGAGGCTACTCCTCAAGGCCCGACTCCTGACCCTGCGTATGAAGAAGAAACGGCCCGCGTCTCAACGATGATCTCTGAAATCTCAATTGACAATATCCGCTCATATATTGAACAGCTCGTCGATGATGATACTATTGAAGGGACCGATGAACAGCAGACCAGATACACAGGCTCTGAAGGTAATGATACGGAAGCAGCTTATATCAGTTCGCAGCTTGAAAGTTTCGGTTATACCGTATCCCTGCAGTCATTTGATCAGGTCGATTCAATTCTGTCACAGTTTACCTGTCCTGCAGGCACAGAAATAACCAATATTACCGCGACGCTCCCGGGATCTGATTCTGAAGAACGTTATCTGTTGACCGGTCACTATGACTCAATTTCCGAAGAGGCTGATTATGATCCGGCACCCGGTGCGGATGATAATGCCAGCGGAACGGCAACGGTTCTCGAAACAGCGCGTGTTCTCGCACAAGCTCATCAGCAACAAGCATTGAAACATCCCGTCGAAATAGTACTTTTTGATGCTGAAGAACTCGGTTTATGTGGTAGCAGCTATTATGTTTCACAACTTGACGCTTCAAAAAAAGAATCGATAAAAGGAGTATTTAATATCGATATGATTGGTTTTTCTCCTGACACTGAAAAGTGTACATATACTGCATACAACGGTGCAGATACACGCTCATTAGATCTGGTAAAGAGAATTGCAACGATGAATGATCTATACGGTTTGCAGACGACAGGCTTCGCCCGGCCGTCAACACAAAAAAACTCTGATCATGCCAGCTTCTGGAACTCCAATATTCCTGCGATTATGCTCAGTGAGTGTTATCCTGATCAAAATACAAATTATCACAAAACAACGGATAGAATCGGCTCATTGCATTTCGAACAGATTGAACAGGCCGCCCAATCGGTGATTGCAACTATCGGTGAGTTAGCTCTCGGAATTCCCTATCGGGATACGCTCGTTACGCCGACCAGCGCACCTCAGCCGACAGCCGCTCAACCGACAGTTCCTCCGAATACAACACCTCAACCTACTCAGCCGCCTGCAACCGGATCATGCACGCTCACCACTTCCGAACAGGAAATGACCCGACTGGTGAATGAATACAGAGGAAGCCAAGGAATTGCTGCACTTTCTACAGACTGCCGGCTTACGGAAGCAGCACGTCGCCACGCAGAAGATCAGGCTGCAATGACAGCGGATCAGACAGCAACTACCTCCCCTCACTGCACGGGTGGTATCGGCGACGGTAGGAATTGTCCTCAGGGAAACGTGATGACACGTGTGCAAGCGACAGGATATCGATTTCTTACGATCCAGGAAAACATATATGCAGGTACAAATCCTCAACGGGCGTTGGATTTTTGGAAAAACAGTACCGGACACAACAACGTTCTGATGTCAAGAAATCCCACACATATCGGTATCGGAGTATCTGATTTCGGGATAGTACTCGTTATTGCGACACCTGAGGAAGGTTATACCATAAGTCCGCCCAACGGAAACACAAGCAAAGGAAATAATTTTTTTGCATTACTGATATCTGTTTTTAATTAAAACCAATGAAAATCATTCTAAATAACATAATTTTTCTTTTCATTTCCCTATTTTTTTTGCAAAATTCCGTATCTGCGCAAATATCCACCAATATATATGTAGCACCTTATATGACCGAACAGGATCGAACCAATGTATTTGAAAACAGTACCCAAGTTCTTGACTATCTCGAAGGAGATGATATCGAACAGCCGGTGATTTTATTTACAGCAACCGATGATCAATTTGATTTACTCAGATCAAAAGGCGTCCGACCCGAACTCATAGAGAAACAGGCAAATCTTTCAAATTATGTTTACGTATATCATCCTGCAGCGAATAAAGCACCTCTCCTCTCCAAATATGGGACGGTATATGCGATAACCTCTCATCATACGCTTGTGAAAATCTCAAACCCGGATACGTTTGAATTCACAGGTGAACTCGTCCAATTTTCCCGTCTGCCGCTCGGTCAGGAAGTAGAAAAACCGATTTATGTAGACGGCAGTAAATCAGCCGAATTGGATTTAAAAAATGTAAAATGGGCTCCCGCACCGTTTTCATGGAAAAACTTATTTTACATATTGTCCCCTCTCATCTTTATAGCAGTTATTGCAGGAACTGTTTGGTACCTGATCAAAAAACGGAAAAAGAATACCTCTCAAAAAGAACAATCCTTGTGACACATCAGGATATTTTCATCATCAGAACAAATACCGTCACCGCATGAGGGTTCAATAGGCGGGATCTCCAGATTGTATGCTTTCAGATCAACTTGAAGCTTCACCTCACCGGATTCATCATAGAACACAATATTATCTGCCTGCTGAAACCATGGCAATCTCAGAGTGAACTTCCCCAACGGCAGCATTTGTTTATCAGACTCTACGCTGCCCGTATCAATAAACATTTTTTCTTTAATAACCGTGTATTGCTTTACAGTTCTCCCGCGGAATAATTCTCTATCTCCCTGCCGGATAGATATTGCATAATAATGTTCCGGGATTGATGTCTGATAATCAGGAGCATACTCCTGCTTGATACTTATATTTTCCAAACTCAACTCAAAATTATTTGTTTGTTCCAACTGCAATACATAGGATAATAGCTGTACCGGATTTGAAGTTTTTTTCTGATTAAATAATAAATAAAAACCAAGTGTGAGAAGAATACTCACACCTATTGCTGCAATTATTTTGATTCGAGGGGGTAATCGTCTCCAGTACATATAGTTATCGATAATTTGCAAAAACTTCCTGTATCAGATGAACCAGTGCCGGACCGTGAAAAACAAAGTTATCCGGAGCGCCGATAGTCTGAGTATCCATTATACTTTTCGGCCGGGGGCGAAAACCGTCAGAATTGTAGCATCTGGGATAACAACCGACATCTTGATACATCAGTTGTTCTAAAGGAGTGCATTCCCGTTGATTACAGTCCCATTTCGGACATGCGATTCGGTTTTCTGCCGGCATTTGATCGTCAGGGCAGAGCGGTTGATCTTCCGGACATGGATCCTGCCGGCTACTAAGCGAACCTCCGTCGTAGGTGCAATTCGGAAGTTCTTCCGACTCTCCTCCTTCATCATACTCATCATTGAATCCGCCTACAAAATGTCCCCATTCGTGTGTTGCAATCGGATTATATACCTGTAAAGCACCAGTCGTTACCATTCCTCCGACATATAAGAAAGCCCACCCTTCAACCTCCTCGGGGGAAGAGTGTTCGATCACGAGAAATCTGTCAGCGGCGCAGGGTTTCTGATTCATACCGATATCATAGAACGCTTCATCAAATGATAACGTCCGATTATTGTATACGGTGTTATTAAATGCATACCAGTTCATTTTATTTACTATTTCCTCATCATAATCAGTCAAATTGGTTTTAATTAAATCATCAACGGCAGCCTGCGCATATTGTAAAAATATATCGTATTGTTCTGGTGAAAAATGAGCGGGAATCACGACGATATCCAGCTTGTCGCCCGAAGAGCCTCTGACATTCAATGGAACACATAATTGATCGAAATTTTGGGTAGGTAATCTGGTCGGTTGAGGCGGATAGGTCGGAGTTACTACCTGTCCTCCTTGGGGTGGCGGTATATCTGAGTCCGAGTTTTCTGTCGGAACTGATGTGGGTTGTACTACGGGATCTTGGGTAGGGTTTTCTACTGGATCAGTCGGTTGAACCGTATCCGGATTAAATAACGTGCATAATTCGGTAAACCCTCTGCCGTCACTGTTCGTTTCTCCTGTTGTATCTGTTATGGTAAATCGTACCAAAGCAAAACGCACCTCAGCATCATAAGTCTGACCCAACGGGTTTGCGGTGATAACAAATCGTTTTTCACCCTCCGCACTAGGGATTTCATTCCATGCGACTTGCCCCACTTCGCCACCTTCTACACTATCAAGTCTTAGTTTTCTTCCGTCATACTTTACACCTACCTCCATTTCTTCTCCGGCTTTATATTGAGCCATGTTGATGGAAAATTGTACTTCTCCCCCGTTACGGATTTGTTCCCGCGGTGTAACAATTTGGAGGTTATAGATAGGTGCTGCCTCAACACTGAAATTATGATAAGGATATACATAATAAAGAAGCCCTAAAGTGATAAAAAAACCTATGAAAATCGAGAGCATATGAAGTCGTAACGAGGCCGTATTTTTTTTCTTCCGGGGCATAGTATAAAGATAATATTTTTATTTTGTACTTGCAAGAGAATTACTGTTGACATTCTTTT
>CAZOHC010000024.1:0-18638 GCA_964579845.1 uncultured Gammaproteobacteria bacterium
GTATACAATGGAAGCAGGAAAAATGAGAAGTTATTTAAAAATATTCTAATGTTTCAGCATCAATATTTTTTATAGGTTCATCTGCTGCAGTTGCGTATCATTTTTTTGTTACTGTTCCTTCCACTCAGGAGGAGTTAAATGTTATAGATAAAGATAATATGGTATTAACTATTAACGGGTGGGTTTACCTACACATCAACTGATTTAATACGCACTAAATTAACTCATAAATGAGGTACCAGGCTCCCTGAAACTAATCGATACTAGGAATTTTACTCAAGAGAAGCAGTTTGATAACTCACTATGAACTCTCTCGAAAAAACCTCGTCCCAGTGATAAACACTGTGGTATCGGATATTAAAAGCAAAACTGTCTGTGTAATGGTGTTAAACATCAGCAATCCTCACATATATTTGCCGTAGACAATTATTATAGGTTTATGTATAATCGCCTCAGCAAAGAATCATAACCTAGAGTATAAAATCTCAGGACTTGATGAGATGCTAAGCACTTTAACAAGTTACTTAGACCGTAGTTTAACGGAAAGGAAAGTTAACCGTGAAAACGAAGTATATTTCAGATATTATCGCCTTAAAAGCGACTAGTCCTGTCACGTTGTTAGCGTGGGTCGGAGGCAAGAGAGTTCACAAGAACCGGATTTTCCTAGATATGCACGACTCAACTGGTCAAATACAGGCTGTTATTGAAAAGGAAGCATCGCCAGATCATTATGATCTTGCGCAAAGTCTACCCCTCGAATCAGCCTTGAATCTGATTGGTGAAGTCTCCTTTCATGAGGCGAACAAAACGGTGGAGTTACGAGTTGACGAGCTTTCGCTTGTCGGACCGGCAATTACTATTTCACCTTCGCTTCGAAGTCGGATCGATATTTTCGATCCTAAACTTGCCGATCATTTGTTGAGCAACCGCCATTTATATATTCGGAACCCGAAAGCTATGGCGGTGATCAGATTCAGACACTACCTTAAGTGCGCAGTCCACGAATTTTTTCAAAAAAAAGGATTCGTGGAGATTGATGCACCGGTTCTGACTCCAGTTCCGCTCTACAATGACAGTACTGCCATACCTGTCAAGGTGCACGATGAAGAGGTTTTCCTCACTCAATGCGTCGGTTATTATCTTGAGGCCGCTGTACATGCTTTCGAGCGTGTATACAACATGGGTCCGAGTTTCCGTGCAGAGGAGGGTCGCAGCAAACGACACTTGATAGAATATTGGCACATAAAAGCAGAAATTGCTTTTTATAATCGTGAAGACCTGATGAAGCTCGTTGAGGAATTGATCAGCTTCATCACGATCTACATTGAGGAACATTGTCAGGACGTACTGAATGTCCTCGAGACAGAGCTCTGCAACGATGGACTGACTTCGCCTTTTTCGCGAATCAGTTACAGAGAAGCAGTCGATCATCTGATTAAGGCCGGCTACGATATTCCATTTGGAAAGAGCCTAGGTTCTGACGAAGAGGAATATCTTGCTAAGAGCTTCACAGGCCCGTTCTGGGTGGTAGGCATACCGCGAAGCATAGAACCATTTCCATACGTTGTCGACCCTGATGATCCTGCAGTCACTATGACTGCGGATTTGATTGCGTCACGCGGATATGGAGAGTTGTTGGGTATCGCAGAGAAGATCCCTGATATTGGTTCGTTAGTAGAAAGGATGGAAGAGAAAGGGAGGTTGCATGATCCCACGTTCGAGTGGGTACGTGAAATGAGGAATTATGGCTTTGTACCGCATGGTGGGATCGGAATGGGGCTAGAACGGCTTGGCCGTTGGCTCCTACAGATACCCCATGTCCGTGACGTCATGCCATTTCCACGTATCTTTGGCCGTCACATTTACCCGTAAAAAAAGGAGTACCAAAAGTGCAACTTACAAAGATTGCTGACCTTAGAAATAAAGTCGGACAAGTCACAACGATTCAGGGATGGGTCGAAGTGATTCGTAATCAGAAGAGGATGCAATTCCTCGTCATACGGGATGATTCGGGAAGGGTTCAGGCGATTAACACCCGTCAAGGAGATGTGCTCGATGAGCGTATATCCTTATTGACACATGACTCGACCGTTTTAATCACAGGAGTTGTGGTTGAGAATGAACAGGTAAAGTTGGGTGGCATCGAGGTGCAAATCAATGCTCTTGAAGTCACAAGCAAAGCCGAATCACCACTACCGATCGATGAGAATACGAATCTAGACCAACGGCTTGACTGGCGATTCGTTGACATGCGCAGACCGGCTGCAAAATTAATCTTCCAAGTGCAAACTGCGATGGAATATGCCATGCGTCAGTTTTGGCATGAGGAAGGCTTCATAGAGATCCATTCACCCAAGATTACGGGTAGTCCGAGTGAATCAGGTGCTGAGCTCTTCAGTCTGCAATATTTCGGTCGGACCGCTTATCTTGCACAGTCGCCACAATTCTATAAACAAATGGCGATGGCTGCAGGACTTGGGAAAATCTTTGAGATCGGACCAGTTTTCAGGGCTAATCCGTCATTCACGTCTCGACACGACACAGAGTTTACCTCTGTCGATGTTGAATTCTCTTGGATTTCTTCACATGAGGATGTTATGCAACTGGAAGAACGCCTGTTAACTCAGGTTCTTCAGTTCATCGCTGACTCATATGGAGACCAAATACGAGAACACTTCAATGTTGACATAGAAGTACCTAATCTACCATTCCCGCGAATCTCGCTAGCAGAAGCTATCTCGCTTATTAAAGAGCGCGGATGGCAAGAGCCTGCGGATTCCAGCGGGGATTTAGATCCCGAAGGGGAACGGATGGTAGCTCGATATGTAGCCGAGAATTATGGGCACGAGTTCGTCTTCGTTACGGACTATCCCAGTAGTATCCGGGCTTTCTATCATATGCGTCATACTAACAGCCCTCTACTGACCAAAAGCTTCGACCTTCTCTGGAAGGGGCTCGAAATCACGACAGGGGCTCAAAGGGAGCACAGATATGAGATCCTTCTTGCACAAGCACTTGAAAAAGGGCTGAGTCAAGAATCGATTCAATACTATCTGGACTTCTTCAAGTATGGTTGCCCCCCGCACGGGGGGTTTGGCCTTGGACTCACGCGAATCTTGATGACCGCTCTGGGACTCAAGAATGTACGCGAGGTTACTTACCTTTACCGAGGTCCTAATCGGCTCATGCCGTAAGGATCAGAAGCGAGGGAGACCGGATGAACTCCGGTCTCCAACAAGGAGTATTGAAATGCACACAGTCGATTTGGAACTGTGGCGATATTCGCTTTCGCTCACTAGGCGTGAGATGGAATATCGTGACAGCCTGATGAACTGGCTCCCACCAGACATTATCGATGCACATGCTCACTGCAACCTACCTGGCCACGTGGGTGTACTACCTGAACGTGTACAAAATCACATGATGAGTACCTTTCCAAGCCTTACCTTGGAGGAGTCAATCGCTATCAAAGCGATTTTCTTTCCAGGTAAAAAGGTGCGTACACTGCGCTTTGCAAGTGCCTTTAGTGGTATTGATCATTTCGCAGCTAACGATTACCTTTTGAAGAATAGCCCATCTGATGACCGGGTGGCGCTATATGTTCTTCCTGACGATATCGACTACAGCGTTCAGATGATGGATAACGTACGGGTAAGTGCCTTGAAGGCTTACTATCTGTACTTTGATCCACCAGCAACGAGGATCTATCAGTACTTCCCTAAAGAAGTGCTGGAAGTTGCTCAGTTTAAAGGAATCCCCATCATCTTACACCTACCTCGTCTCATTACTTTATGTGGTGATGACCTGATGCAGGTATTGACGGATTTCCCTCGACTGCGAATTGTCCTCGCACATTTAGGCCTTCCTCATTTAATGGTGCCTGGGTTAGAAGCGTCGTATGAAAGGTTTTCCAATTTCGAGAACCTCTTCATGGACACTTCAATGATACCTTCACCAGAGGTAGTCGAACTCGCGCTCAGGAAGTTCGGCTCAAACAGAATCACGTATGGTTCTGATGAGCCCCTTAATCTCATTCGTGCGGCGACTTATCCTAACCCAGAAAAAGGACAGCGACTCGTTAGCGAGTACCCTTATCACTGGGTTGATCCAGAAGAACAGGCGATGTACGCGCGCTTCGCAATTGATGTAATGCATACGCATTGGCAATCAATTCAAGCGATCCGGGACGCATGGGATAAGTTCTCTATCAATGAACAAGGTAGGATCCGGGTGAATGTATTCAGCCGGACAGCGAAGGAACTCTACGGATTCTAGGTAACATTGGACTAGAGGCTTAACCATAGCCTCTAGTCCTACCTACTTTATTAATCGGATTTTTGTTGCCAATGCAGCTAATTTTTCATCATCTTCTCTTTTATAGTCATGAGAGGAGATATATCCTTCATAGGACTCAAAATATTTATCAACATTTGACTTGAATTGCTTCCATTCTTCCATACCACCAGTGCCATGCATAGGAAAAAGCTTTGCATGTACATGATCGACCCCGAATCCCTCAAAAATCATGCCAGTTCTACCGACATCCTCTAATGCTTTATCCAGTAGTTTACCAACCCGTTTTGAAGCTAACACTAACTCAGAAAGGACCGAATCTGGAAGATCAAAGGCATAACTGGAGTAATGAAACTTCGGAATAACCACGCTGAATCCCTCGGTGTTCGGGAAGATAGAAAGAAAAGCTAGGTGCTTCTCATCCTCCCATATTTTGTGTGTATGCATTTTTCCGGCAACAATTTTACAAAATATGCAATCTAACATAGAAAAGATTATACCATTTTTGTGATTCATTAGGTTTATTATATGTAAATCCTTATTGGACAGGGGTTCTGGGCATTGGTGAGCGGACGCGTTCTTTGGCTTCTTCAACAGCCTTATCAGGGAGCCCGACGATGGTGAAGGAAGGAAGCCCTTGGGAGGCGATATCCACCTCAACCTCGATCGGAACCGCGTCCAATCCGACAACAGCTGAGGAGAAGACCTTTGCAAGCATACTGCTGAGTTAAGCGTACGCCTAACAGAAGCGCCTGTCAAGGGCAATAATTATCCTATAATATTGACTTTTCAGCGCTTTTTTGCTATACTTTGTGCCTGGGGTGGAGTTTGTCTGGGTACAATCGCTATCTCTTCTAAGCTCCACCTCAGAATTTTTGTACATTGAATATTATATCGAAGCTTAGGTAGATGGCTGTGTGTGTTGAATAATTCAACCCAGAGAGCCATCTATGTGATGTGCTTGGATCTCATCTAAAAAAGGAGGAATCCTTTGAAGAGTGATCGCAATCATCGCCCATCGATGTGGCCGCCGTATGACCGGCGGGACTACGACCGGGGTGTGAATCTCGAGCGCCCCTACCGGGAGCTTGATAATAAGCGGAAGCGCCGGGAAGCGAAGCGTGCGCTTCGCAAGTTTTTCTAATCTAATTACTTTTATCCCTCGGGGCCGGGTTCGGCCTCGGGGGTTTTTTTATGTTTTATTGTGAGTTCAGGACGTCGCTGAGGCCCATAAGCGTAAACAGCGTCAGCGGTAGTCCGATAAGCCAGATAAAAAGTATTGTTTCCATAATGTGTCCAGTCTACTGTTTGAAAGACGGGAATGAGGAAGGAATATGTAAGGAAACGGTAAGAGAGGGTAGTTCAGAACACTCGGAACACGCAGAAAGGCCAGATAGCCAGATAGCCAGATAGCCAGATAGATCAGAGAGTCTGATTGTTCTGACGCACCGGTTATCTGAGTCTACTGAGTTTTCTGAAATTTTATTGCATGAAAAAATTGAATATGCTACGCTCATCAAATGGAAGACCTTGAGCAGTTTTCAGGAAAGTACGGGGAGAGATTGCTCCGCTACAGCCTCGGTCTTGTCTTTCTTTGGTTTGGGCTGCTTAAAGTCTTCGGTGCGAGTCCGGTCTCCAGGATCATCCTCTTTGCGATGCCGTCATTTGTCGCAGACATTCCGTGGTTTTTCCTCGTTTTAGGGCTCGCAGAAGTCGCTATCGGTCTCGGGTTTTTCTTTCGGAAGACAGCTCCGATTGCCTCAGTCGTTATGATACTGCACCTCCTCGTCGCAACGATCAGTGTCCTGGTGACACAGGGTTTCTCGACCGGATTTCCGTTCCTCACGATTGAGGGCGAATTCGTCATCAAAAATATCGTCTTTATCGCAGCAGGCATCGCCGTGATCGGAATGAAGGAGAAAGAGTAGCTTCAGAATACTCAGAAAACTCGGGTAATCAGAATATCGGAAATTCAGATATATCAGAAAGTCTGATTCCTCTGGCGTACCGACTCTCTGAGTCTACTGAGTTTTCCGTATACTGCATCTTGCAAACACGTGCTATACTTAGCGTAGATTATGGAAATACTTTTTTTCCTTGCACCGATTCTTTTTTTTCTCCTTATTTCCATTAAGCAGATTAACCAGTATGAGCGTGGTATCAAATTCAGCCTCGGAAAGTATACGGAGATGATGCAGCCGGGATGGCGTCTGGTCTTTCCGATTATTCAAGGATACAAACGTGTTGATATCAGAACCAAAGCCGTTGACGTGCCTGATCAGGAAGCAATCACGAAAGATAATGTCTCAGCTCGAATCTCTGCAGTCATCTATTATAAAGTTATTGATGCCTCAAAAGCAGTCCTTGAAGTAGAAGATTTTTACTATGCGATTCATCAACTGGCACAGACGACGATGCGTAATGTTGTCGGCGAGGTGGAGTTAAATGATCTCCTTGCGAACAGAGATAAAATTGCGAATCGTATCAGTGATATTGTTTCAGAAACGACCGGCGGCTGGGGGATCGAAGTCAACTCTGTTGAGCTGAAGGATATTATTCTTCCTGAAGACATGAAGCGGACCATGGCGAAACAGGCTGAGGCAGAACGTGAAAAACGGGCGACGATTATAAACTCAGAAGGAGAAGTTATCGCAGCAGATAATCTCGCCAAAGCTGCAGCAGTCATGGCAAAAACACCCGGTGCGCTTCACCTGAGAACGCTGAATTCGATCAATGATATTTCCTCAGATAAATCTAATACGATTGTCTTTGTGACACCGCTTGAGGTGCTTCGGGCGATTGAACACGTCGGTGACCTCGTCAAGGCGAAGAAATAACGCGCTGCATGCTGTATCTTTTCAACCCATAAAAAAACCGAGAGGTTTGGTCTCCCGGTTTTTTAAGGATACGTACTCATCTGCCTGATTTGTTAAGAACATGTCCTGTCGATTGCTATTGCTTATCCGAGTTCACCAAACTTTCAATAGGCGATCAGGTATGTTTCTACATACTACTTTAAATCATGTCTGCAAGAAGAACTTCAGGGGGGCGTAAGAATTCTGTGAGAGATTATTCCTCAGCAGGAATAACTGCCCAAAGAATGAGGTAAGGGATTAGACCGGGGAATCCTCCCGGGAAAAGAAGAATCACCCAGACGATACGAACTAAGGTAACATCGAGATGAAAATAATTGGCCAGTGCAAGGCAGACGCCGCCGAGCATCCTACCCTTTTGCGGACGAACTAACCGCTTGGTTTCTTTTTTTGTCATAACAATACTATACAGCATAGTTCGTGCCTATGCAATGGAATGCCTGAATGCTACAATGACCTAAATTGCAGGAGTCGCTGCCCCAGTGACCCACGTTTTTCCTGCAATGAATACGAAAGTGGGTTAACAGTGTATGGACACAACAGATCAGATACGGGAAAAAGTAGACATTGTCTCCTATATTAATGAATTCGTTACCTTGAAAAAAGCAGGTCGAAATTTTACCGCCACGTGTCCGTTTCATACGGAAAAAACCCCGTCATTTTCCGTTTCACCTGAGCGCCAGATGTGGCATTGTTTCGGCTGCCAGAAGGGAGGAGATATTTTCACCTTCCTCATGGAATACGAACATATCGAATTCCCCGAAGCACTCCGAATCCTCGCGAAGCGCGCAGGAGTACCACTCACAGGACGTGGGTATGATACCGAAACGACGAGCAAAAAAGAGTCGATGTACACGATAAACCGGCAAGCAGCTGAGTACTATCACTATATCCTCATGAACTTATCTGCCGGAAAGCCTGCACTGACGTATCTTCGTGAACGGGGTGTGAGTGAGAAGGTGATGAAGAGTTTTCTTCTGGGTTTTGCACCGAACGGAAGGCGGGGGCTTATCGATTACTTGGTGAAACGCAAGCAACATACCAAAGAACAGATCGAAGAAGTCGGTCTCGCCTCAAACATCGGGCGTGATACGATTGATTTTTTCAGAGGTCGCATTGTGTTTCCGTTGTTTGATCATCGGGAGAATATTGTCGGGTTTTCCGGGCGGACGATGGATACAACAGGAGTGGTGAAGGCAAAGTATATTAACACCCGGGAAACGCTCATCTACCACAAAGGCGAGATGTTTTTCGGGCTGAATATGACTAAAGACGCGATACGCAAAGCAAACCAAGTCGTCCTGGTGGAGGGTGAGTTTGATGTTCTCAGCTGTTTTCAGAACGGAGTCAGTCATGTCGTCGGTGTGAAAGGAACTGCCTTGACCGAAAAGCAGGTACAGCTTCTCTCCAGGTACGCTCAGAAAGTGACAATCTGCTTCGACGGTGATAGCTCAGGGCAAAAGGCGATGAAACGTAGCCTACCGATTCTTGAAAAGTACAACCTTCAGACGACTGTTGTTATCGTACCTGACGGGAAGGACCCGGATGATGCGATTCGTGAGAATCCGGTCACCTTCAAACAGGCAGTCCAGAACGATATCAGTGTCTATGACTTTCTCTTAAAAACAGCATTGAGTACCTATGACAAATCATCAGCAGCAGGCAAGGGACATATCGCCTCAGAACTCTTACCGATCTATGGCGAGATTACAAACGAAGTCGTCAAAGAACATTACCTGAAAAAACTCAGTAACGAGCTTGATACGACGCTTGAATCACTGCAGAAAGAATTGCAGCGGCAGGTAAAACGCGAGCAATCAGTTCCAGTTCCTCAAGCGACTTCCGTAAAGGTGGGAAGAACTGAGATGCTTGAGGAGTACCTGCTCGCATTAATTTTTCAGGATGAGCATACGAAGGATGCATTTGCGATTGCCTGGGATGAGCTCTCAGAGGCAGTGCTGCCTGAGCGGGCGTCTCAAAAAGTGCTTCTTGAGCTCTCAGCTTTTTTTCTGACTGATCAGGCCTTCTCAACAAATGCATTTGCTGCCGTGATCGCACCGGAGTTGACCGCGACCGTGAATAAGGCAGCACTCAAGCCGCTCCCCGGGATCTCGTCTCAGACGAAGCGAAAGGAAGAAATTACCAATACAGCCCGTCAGCTGCGTGAGCTTTACCTTCGGAAGCGGATTAAGGATGTCGGACAGGAGCTGAAAGAGGCAGTTGATCTCGGAGGTGAGGAGCAGGCGAAGAAGCTCCAGGAACAATTTGAGAGACTTGTATCTTTACTTAAAAAGTAGTATAGTGGGTAGGACTGAGAGAGAACCCCGCTTCGCGGGGCTATTTCCGTTTGTACGTATTCAGTCGAAAGGAATTTATTCATGACCAAACAAAAATTGACGACAGTATTATCAGATATTGTCGCCTCAGCGAAAAAGCGTGGCTATATTACCCAGGATGAAATTTTAGGCATTTACAGTAATCCCGAAGAGCATATCGAGGAACTCGATAGTCTGTATGACAAGCTCATGCGGGGAAATATTGACGTGTTTGAGTCTGTCGCGCAGGAGCGTGATGACTCCAAGCCGATTGAAGACTTAGAGAAAGAACTCGAAGCCTTAACCATCATGACGGAGGGGACTGTCTCTGACCCTGTCCGCATGTATCTCAAAGAAATCGGTCGTATTCCGCTCCTGTCATTTGATCAGGAAATTGAACTCGCGAAGCGGGTTGAGAAAGGAGACGAAGCGGCAAAGCAGATGCTCATCAACTCCAATCTCCGCCTCGTTGTCTCGATTGCGAAAAAATACATCGGACGCGGACTTTCACTGCTTGATTTAATCCAGGAAGGGAACCAGGGCTTAATTCGTGCGGTTGAGAAATATGACTGGCGACGCGGCTTTAAGTTCTCAACGTATGCTACCTGGTGGATCAGACAGTCCGTAACCCGTGCGATTGCTGACCAGGCACGAACTATCCGTATTCCGGTCCATATGGTTGAGAATATTAACCGTTTCCTCAGAGCTTCACGAAAGCTCATGCAGGAACTGGGACGCGAACCGACACCTGAAGAAGTCGCAAAAGTCCTCGGAATTGAGCCTGACAAAGCGCTTGAGATCATCAAAATATCACAGAATCCTGCGTCACTTGAAGCACCGGTGGGAGACGAGGAAGATTCACGCCTGGGTGATTTTATCCATGATACATCTGCGCCGACACTTTTTGACTCAGCATCCCGTGAGTTACTTAAAGAACAGGTTGACCAGGTACTCGGCACACTCTCAGATCGTGAACGACGGGTGCTTGAAGAGCGGTTCGGGCTCAAAGACGGCCGTCCGAAGACACTTGAGGAAGTCGGTCGAATGTTTGCCGTCACGCGTGAGCGCATCCGCCAGATTGAAGCCAAGGCTTTACGAAAACTCCGCCACCCGAGTAGGGGCAATAAACTCAAAGACTACTTAGGATAATTGCTAATTATCAATTCGCAATTAGTTTGTATGGTACAATTTTCTCAGGATGGATAAACGGTTACTGCTTGTGGCGCTATTTTTGGTGATAATGACAATCGTTGTGAGTATTTTCCTCAGCAGGTCCTCAACGCAGGATGCGATTATGCAACAGCTATCAGTAAGCAGGGTACCCACAGTGACACCGACGGTAACACCGACCCCGACACTCTTACCGAGTACGACTGCGTCACCTTCTGCTACCGCGTCACCTTCTGCTAGTGTGATGCCACCTGTGAGAGTCACCTCAGGCAGTGCATTCATGCAGGGAGGAGATAGATAATGACGGATAGAAAAACCCTCGCTCATAAAAAATGTGTTCCTTGTGAAGGGGGAGTGGAGCCACTCAGTGGAGAGCGATTAGCTGCGTATACGCCGGCAGCACCTGATTGGCAGGTCGTTGATGGGGTGAAGATTGAGAAAGAGTTCACCTTTAAAAACTTTAAAGAAGCGATGCAGTTCGTGAATCGGGTTGCTGATATCGCGGAAGAAGAAGGTCATCATCCTGATATCAATCTCCACAACTGGAACCGCGTAACGCTGACTCTCTCAACGCATGCGATAGGTGGCTTATCAGAAAACGATTTCATCCTCGCCGTAAAAATTGATTTACTCAACCAATAAAAAAAGCCAGGTTTAAACCAGACTTCTTTTATGGCTCTGCCTGATGGACGATGTTAGAACTTATTTTAAACAACTAAATACATTCCAACAAAGTTCATTTCGTAATTTTTGATCGTCAAGAACTAAGTCGCGAATGTTTTCAGGAAGCTGATCTCGTTGCCACTCACATTCTTCTCGTGCTGCTTCATCCTTTTTATTATCGTGTACAGAATCTCTAATTGCTCTAATGGCATAGGCAGCTGCTCCTAGTTCATGGGCTGCAACATGTCCAACTGCTCCTGCTTGACCTGCAGCATAAGCGGCGTTGCGCGCTGCTCCTTTTAAATATCTCGCAGCTGCATTTGCATGTCCTCCTGCAGAGCGAGCATCCCACCAGCTCATTTCACCTCGAACCCATGCTCGAATTGCTTTTATCGCCTCATGAGGACGAGGATCCAGAGGTTCTTCCGACTCAAACAGATGTAGAACATGCTCTGCACAATCTGCTGCCCATATTGCAAGCAAGCGGTGATCAGAGTCTGTGAGTGTGCCTCCACGTCGAATTGTAATGAAACGAGGATCACGAATTTTAGGAAAAATCATACATGAAATTATATCAAAACGTACGAGCGTCCTATTCAGATTAATGGATAGTTGAGGCTAAAAATATGTTGCTCCGCTTGATAGAAAGCGAGAGAACCTACTTTCTCACAAAAACCCACCCCCATCATTTATACATGCCTATCTAGAATTAAAAAAACAGACAAAACAGACGCTATAAGAAGCTAAAACGAACAAACCGAACACTATAAAAAGACAAATATTGAGGGTAAAGGTAACAAAGGTAACACTATAAAAAGGAGATTTCTGAAAAAATGACCCGTGAAATGCCTTTTTGCTAAATTGAGTCTTTTTGAGGCTAAAAAACCCGCAATTGGAGGAATTGGAAATTGTAATTTCACGGGTCTCTAGCTGTAAAATATGTAAAAATAGTTTTTAATAAATAGGCGGTAAGGTACTACAATTTATTAATTGTTGGTGCTGCTTTTTACGAAGCTTTAACAATAGATGGTATAAATTATTATGAAAAATCGGTATACTGAACTTATGGATGAATATACCTTGGTTGCTCACTTAGAGAAAATATTCACAAAAAGAGGGTTTTTGGTAAAGAAAGAAATAGGCACAGGGTATGGGATAGCTGACTTAGTCCTAACTAAATTAAGTAAGGATAAATGTTCTATTAGAAAAACTCACAAACAAACTTCTCCCCTACTTAAAGAATCATACTTTACAGTTCTACGAAATCTGCCCGATATTGATCAGGACTCAGAGGCAATCGACTACAAAGAGCTTTTAAAAAAGACCAGACTTTCACACCATTTCTTGAAATACGATGTCCTAAGAAAATTAGAAGATTTTGGCTTTATAAAGGAAGTTGAAAATCAGAAATATTTTAAAGTAAATGGGTGGGTCCCGTTGGCAGAAGAAGTAATAGCAATAGAGGCAAAACTACAAAATTGGAAAAGAGGATATATTCAAGCAAACAGATATAAGGCCTTTGCCGACAAAGTTTATCTGGCAATGCCAGAGAAATATGCACATAGAGTCGATAAGAACCTTCTTAAATCAAAAAATGTAGGGTTAATAATTTTGAGAGATAATGCTGCGTCTGTTTCAAAACTTATTGAGCCAGCCAGAAATAAACATTTCGTGGCAGATAAGAGGAATTATGTCTTGGAGCATTATTTACCACACGCTTTAGCGTATTAGACCTTGTGGGTAGCGCCTGAAATAGGCGTCTACAAACTTTTCTGCATTTACTATCCTGATATCTCCGACCTTTTTTAGTTCAAGTAAGTCTTTGTCTTCGCTTACTATTATTTTCGCACCGACACTCATTGCTATACGAATAAAAATTGCGTCCTTTGGGTCTCTGATCGTAATATCTGCGGTCGCGGCTTCTCCCACTGGTTCGTGCATGTTAACTATGGTCTTGTAATCAAGAATTATTTTGTCGGGAGAGAAGTTTTTCTTTTCCCAGTATCTTTGAAGTCGTGATATTTTTACTTTTTCACAAAATTCCTGATAGGTTTCATTTGATCCATAAATATAGATTTTTTTTGCTAGGCTGAGGCTGAGAAGTTTTCTCTCAACGCTCTTGTACCCAAACATTCCTTTCAGAATTACATTGGTATCTGCAATAACTTTTACAATCATAATCTGATTTAATCGAGTTCATCTAGCAGGCTATCTAACTCTTCATCATCTTCTTCGTAATTCCAGGCGATAGATGCCTCTAGCACAGACTTCCAGCGAACCATGTGGCTAATTTTTAAATCAGAACCGTACTTAGTTACGTAGGATTGTGCTCTTTCGATGCCTTGTTCAAGTTTCTCTATCATTATTTTTATTCTCTCATCCCTTGATTTACTATCTAAAGCGTCTATGGACTCCATCCTCTTAATCAGAAAGTGCGCTTTTCTCTGACTCGTCAGGGTTTCTAAGCCTAAAACATTGGTGCATGCATCACAATCACACTTATAATTTATACGGTCAGAGGCCAGCTCCACCTCGTTTACATAGTCAAAAAGTTCGGGTACGTAAGTCCAGATTCGATGATCTCTTCCGCGTACATTCTGACTTTTAGTTTGAAGCTGTTTCATCGAGAATGTTTCTCCTGCCGCAGGAGAGCTGACAAAACCATCAGAGCCAATTATGTTGAGAATTTCTCCAAAACCACCAAGTTTATTTACAATAACCTTCTTTTCTCTCGAAAGCTGATACACCAGGTGGGCAAGGCCCAAAAGAATTTCGGTGCTTGCCTGCCTGTCATCTAGGTCGTTGACTAATATCAGAAAACCGTCGACTTTGTCATAGATCGAGTCATCTTTGTAGCAATCTACCACGAAATTTACGAGTTTTGGATCAGCAAGTATGTGACTTCCTATACAGATAGGCGCTAGCAGAGGTTTTTTATCTTCTCTTCCCTGAATATTGGTAATTGCTTCTCCTAGCAAGGTCAGGTTTGTTGAAAAGACGGTGCTATTAATATCGTCAGAGCATAAGTATGGGGCCACAAGCACAGGGTTGTCATGATCGTATTGGAAGTCAATAGTTGGAATAACAAAAGAATTCAGTCTGTAAGTGGGATCCGAGTAGAGTTTTTGTACATCGTCAACTTTTGCGTATGGCAAGAGTTGAAAGCTTGCCTTCTCTCGACTCTCTTCAAATTGAATAAAGTATGTTACGGGATCAATTATTACATTTGAGATAACCTCTCGAATCTGGCCAAGCAGGTTGGGTTTTGAGGCTACATAATGAGCATCAATAAGTCCGACAGGAAATGAAATTCCAGACTTGATGACAGTAGTGTCAAGAATTTTTGGAATAAAAGTGGGTTTGCCTAGTAATGTGTCCATATCCATAAATTTAAAAAAACACCCCTTTGTAAGGGGCATTCATTATATTATACCTCAAAAATATATGCTAGAAGGGCAATAGCTTGCCAGCGTCGACCTTTAGGGCCTTTGCGAGGCGCTCTAAATTAACGAGTGAAGGATTTCGTCTGCCTCTCTCGATTTGACCGATGTATGTGAAGTGCATTCCTGCTATATCAGCCAGCTTCTCTTGCGTAAGCCCTTTCTCCTCTCTTATCTTTCGTAGGTGCTTCCCGAATTTCGCTCTTACGTCTTCCATGTGTATATGGTCTCTCAATGATGACTATGTATCCAGAGACGATAAGTCCTATTTGTGGTATAATGATGACGATAAGTCTTATTGGATATGGATAAATCAGAACAGCAAAAAATAACACCCCAACAAAGTAAGAAGGTGGCTTTCGCTTTGGGTCTTGCAGTTATAGTTTTTCTACTTGGAACGCTTTTCGGAACAACCCTCAGTAAGGACCCAGAGGTAAAAGAGGTAGAGGTTGAGAAGAATGCAGCTCTATGGCAAGAATTAAAGGAGATAGATGATAGAGCCTTCCAGGTGGCCATAAACAATTCGGAACTAAGCGCCGCGGCATTCTATGCCGTCTCGCAAGGCGATACTGGGACGATAGAGGCTGTGACCACAGAGGTAGAAAAGAATACAGATGAATTCAACGTTTTGGGCGAAAAACGAAAAGAAATCCTCAAAAAATTAGGGTACTAAATTCTTACTCTTTTTAAGCATTTTTGCGCCATCTGGCGTACTTTTCCACACTTGACACAATACATAATAAATTAATAAAATGACTGTAAGACACTCAAAGAATTGGTTTTAAAAGTGACCATTCGAGCTGAGGCCATTAACTTGGACGTGCCCTCGAAGTAAGCATCAGGTTAGCAATAACTAACAGATTCCGTGGCTTAGATAAATGCATTTTTGTGCATATTTAAGCGAGCGGAATCAAATATACGAAGCTCGCGAAAGCGAGTTTTTTTATTGCTAACTATGGATATTGACATTAAAAACAGACATAAGAAGGCTTCTACGCTTCGACTCTCTACAAAAGCAGTTGAAGATTTTCAAAGTATTTACTTCCAGGAAAACAAAATCAGACTCTCTTACGAGGAGGCCCACTCTCTAGCGATTAACTTGCTAAAACTTTTCTCTTCAATTTATAAGCCAGTAAGAAAGGAGGCCTATGGAAAAGAATAGTTATCGTTTAAAAGACCTATATCTTGCTGCGTACTTGTACTCCGAAGGCCTTGAATTAGCGAATGTAAACAAAGAAGGCAGGGTTTGTTGGTTTTCTTTTTCAGACAGGAAGAAATGCGAATTGCTTATTAACCTGTATTGGAAGAATCAGGCAATTTCTAAGATAAAAAGTTACACGGACGCAATACGGACGCTAAAAGATTTAATTTATTCAAATTAATCTGCGCCACGTGTCGCATAAATATGGATATGGAAAATAAAAAGGTAAAAAACCTTTTGCAAGACGCTGCTGAAAGGATTGCCGCGCGCGCAGAAGCGAACAAAGGATACGAGTATGAAAACTACTTTTTGACCGTAAATTACGCGGCAATAAAGGGAGGGCACGTAAGGCAGATCGGACTTAGAGCTTTCGGGCTATTTATTGTACTTCGAACATTTATGAATAAAGAAGGTGTAGCGTTCCCAAAGTTATCTACCCTCTGCCGCTACTCTGGATTGAGCATTAACACGATTCAGAAAGATGTTGACATTTTAATAAAGAACGGATGGGTAAAAAAGACGGTTACGCGAAAAAAGGATGGGACGTTCGAGGTTGCCAGGTACTTTATTTTGCAAAAAGACTTAATACGTGGGACAGGCGACCCTTCCTTCAAGAAGTCACCTGTATCGAGAAGTGATAACGGTGATTAGATTCAGCCATTATCAAGAAGCCGTAACGGCGAGTTGATATATAAAGAGGATTGTTATTTAGAAAGTATTTAAAGAATAAATAGAATGAAAGATGCTAAAATGAAGACGATGAGTCCTAAAAAATCCGAAAATAAGTACATAATTTACGCGAGGAAGTCTAGTGAGGCAGAAGAGAGACAAATACTCTCTATAGATTCTCAATTAAGAGAACTAAAAGATGTTGCCGAAAAGTTAAATCTAAACGTTGTTGATATACTTTTTGAATCTAAATCGGCAAAAACGTTAGGCAGGGACAAGTTTACTGAACTACTTAGAAGGCTTGATGCTGGTGATGCAGATTCAATTCTAACATGGCACCCTGATAGGCTCTCTAGAAATTCAAAGGATTCGGCGGAAATAATCGACTTAATAGACAGGGGGAAGTTGTTAGTTGTACAGACCTCTTCTCAAAGGTTTGTCAACAATCCTATGGATAAGTTCATGCTCGGATTTTTTATGATGCAGGCGAAATTTGAGAATGATCATAAAGGAGAGAATGTAAAAGTTGGCCTTAAAACGAAAGCGGAGAAAGGATGGCTGCCTAGCGGGGCAAAAGCAGGTTATATGAATGATAAATATGCGGAGAAAGGCGATAAGAAATTGTTTCCTGACCGTGAAAGATTCCCTTTAATTCGTAAGGCGTGGGAAATGATGCTAACAGGCATATATGGCCCGATGCAGGTTCTAGAAGCGCTAAATGATGACTGGGGGTATAAAACGCCACTCCACAAGCGAATAGGCGGTAAGCCTATGACTCGTAGCCAGATTTATAAAACCTTAACGGACCCGTTTTATTATGGAGAATTCGAATACCCAGTAGGCAGCGGAAATTGGTACGTGGGAAAACATGAACCCATGATAACCAGAGATGAATTTGAACGAGTCCAGCTATTTCTTGGCAATAGGGGCCGTCCACGTCCCAGAACGCATGAATTTACATATACAGGCCTACTCCGATGCGGAGAATGTGAAGCGATGATAACAGCCGAAGAAAAGCACCAAGTAATTTGCTCTGAGTGCAAGAATAAATTTGCCTCTCTAAACAAGACTCAATGCCCCCGTTGTCACATCTTGATAACGGATATGGTAAATCCTACGAGATTACATTATGTCTATTACCACTGCACCAAAAGGAAGAAAAAATGTGCGCAGAAAAGTATAAGGGTTGAGAAATTTGAAAAACAATTCGATGCGCTTCTCAAAAAAATTCAAATTTCCGAAAGGTTTAAAACTTGGGCTATCAAATATCTTAATGAGTTGTCAGAAATGGAGACCGAAGACAGGAACGCAATTTTAAAATCTCAGCAAGTCGCCTACGATGATTGCGTAAAGAGAATAGATAATCTTTTACAGCTAAAGATATCTCCTCAAAATTCGCAAGGAGATTTACTATCAGACGAAGAGTTTAAGGGTCAAAAAGAGACGCTTATGAAGGAAAAAACGATTCTTTTAGAGAAGCTTGAAAGTACAGATAGTCGTATAGATCAGTGGGTCGAGCTTACAGAAACGACTTTTGATTTTGCATGCTATGCGCGGCATTGGTTTGCGAACGGAGACAAAAATACAAAAAAACAAATATTGCTAAGTATGGGTTCGAACCTGACATTAAGAGATGGAATTGTGCAGGTAGAGCTTCAAAAACCACTAAGTTTCATAGAAATGGCAAAAACCGAAGTAGAGGAAATTTCACCGATGTTCGAACCTGAAAAAAACGGCTATAAATCAAGCCAAATGGAGTCTTTTTACTCACAAAATCTATCTTTGCTCCGCGACCAGGATTCGAACCTGGAACCTTGAAGTTAACAGCTTCCTGCTCTACCGTTGAGCTATCGCGGAAAATGTACGTTCACATTAGGAACGTCTGCCTATTTTATCATCCTTGAGGCTATAAATCCAGAGGGATTAAGTAAAAACATCTTTCGTAAAATTAAAAGGTTAATGTAATGTTAAAAATTAATCAGGAGGTTATAATACATCTCATCATATTATGAAT
>CAZOHC010000025.1:0-17647 GCA_964579845.1 uncultured Gammaproteobacteria bacterium
GAATCACTACATTATGCGACATGGATTTTTCCATGTACTAGTTCTTATTATTCATTTCTCCTTTATACTTGGCCCTTGCTTCTCTCCTGATTTCTCGGCGGGGGAGTCTGAAGATGTCAGTTGTTTTAGTGGATGACTGAAAGTTTATATGGGGGCTCCCCTGCTTTTGGGTCGCGGTAGATTGACTCACCTCGTTCCATAGCATCCAGAATCTTTATATAACGATAGAAAACAGCATTTGTCCACCCGAAACCTTCCTGGCTTTCGTAATGGAACTTATCCGCTTTACCCCCCGTCTCGCCGTGTAGCTTCTCAGCGAAAGTACCATATGTACGGAAGAATGCCGCATGTGCTTTCAGATACTTTATCATCAGGCGTTTGGCATCTTCTTCAAAACCATACTTCAACAGTCCGATCGTTGTCAGATACTCAAGAGGGGGCCAGATATTCGGGTAATCCCATTGTTTCGGCTTAATAATTTCCTCAATTGCAGGGTGGTATCGTTTCTGAATATTACTCAAGTCAATCCGCCTCGCGAGTGATTCTTTGGCGGTAATCGTCAGGCCATATTCTGTTTCGAATTTCTTTAGCTTTTTTACCATCCGTGTTGCTTGTTCAGGGCTTGCGAGTCCTGCCCATAATGGAACGAATCCTGCGAGTGAGAGAAAGTCACTCTGACGCTCAAATGTATGGCCAAAGTCGTAGAAAAACCCTGTTTTTTCGTTCCACATGAGCTTATTTATTTCTGTCTTTCGCTTCCTGGCGATTGCTTTCCATCGTTCTTCTTCACTTTTATCGCCGAGATGAGTAGCGATTTTGGCAAAATCCCGCTCATATTTAAAGAGCAGCACATTCAGGTCAATCGGAAGGAACTCATTACAACGGTTAAAAAATCTGGAGGTAAAGTCCCACCCTGATTCAAGTTCCGATGAGTGTGCGTAACCGACATCACGATCACCGTAGCGGTTGAGTGTGTAACCGGGTACGCTATGATTGTACAGTTTTTCAGGGTCAAGCCAGATGGTCTCATACTCTTCCTTCGCAATTTTAAATGCACTTTTCAGCCACTTTTTCTGCGAATTCAGTTGTGTTAAAAACCGCACAGCTTTATGTTTTCTCAGATACGCGAAATAGTAGCCGTTGTAGGTATCAAGAATCATCGATGTCAGAAACGGAGGTTGGGATCTGCCCATTGAGACAGGCGATGTGAAGTTCGGAATAATGCCGTACCTGTTGTAGAGATACGTGAAATTATTCACCATGTCCTTCATGATTTTCTCGCGTTTGGTTCCCATCAGACCGCGGAAGATAAAGAACGTGTCCCAGTAGAACATATAGCCGAATTTGCCCACCCATTTAACATTCGGTGAGATATACGGATATGGAATAGAAATGACGTGCCGGTTAATTTTCTTCTTTTCCGGCTTATGGGTGACTTTATCCCAGTAAACGTCGATGTATTCAAGACAGTCTCGATATTCTTCTTCGTACATAATATGTGTCAGCTTTCAGATTGCAAAGGGCAGGACGTATTTATGATGTCTCTTCTAACAGAGCATTCCAGTCAGCGATAAATCGATCAATTCCTTGATCTGTCATCGGATGATTAATATTCAGAGTTCCTGACTCAATTAATCGATAAAAATCCTCGATCGTATTCGTGGTGAGAAACTCAACTGGAGGGTGAAACTCCGGTACCTGATCCAATAACTCATCAGGTTCTCCATGGATGACCTTTTCCCGTTCCTGCTCAGAAAGGCTGAACCATTCCCGGTAGACGGCAGCAGGAGCGGTAATAAGCTCTGATTGTAGCTGTATTCCCTGTGCCAGATCATCAACTTTTCGGACAGAAGCCTCAAGCATCCAGGTCGGCGCGTCAAACATTTTTTTCAGCCGCATTCCCTGACGGACGATATCCATACCGTCAAATTCTTTGTCCTCCAGCCTGCCGACAAATGGCGAAATAAACGGCGGCCACATGCTTCGGGGCGAGAAATTTCTCTCGACAATCTCTTCATGAAGGCAGATCGCGAAAATCTGTTCCTGAGAGAACACCAACGTATTATTCGTCAGGATGCTTTCCTGTCTCAGCACACTTCGCGCCTTAAAGCCTTCTATTGTTGTCGGGAGTTTAACAACAATCCTGCCGTCCCATCGGGCGATTTCCCTCCCCTGTTGTATCATCGCGTCAGCTGTAGTATCACGATCTGCGTATACTTCAGCAGATACAGCACCTGGTACGATTTGAAGAATTTCCATGATAATACTCCGCTGGAGCTCGAATGATTCTTCAAGTGAAAGTTTTTTTCCTGCGAGGCGCTCCCCACCTGCTTTTGCAATAAGTGACGGATTGGTGGTACTGCCCCAAAGTTCACTCCCCTTCTCTTCTGCTAATGCCGCGATTTCACGATATTCTGCCGTGTCACCACTATCAAGGATAAATTTGGTCATAATCCCATTGTACCAGGTTCGCATGAGGCACTGTCAAATTGTGTTTCTTTACGAGACACGCTACCATAATATATATGGAAAACCGGCAGTATTCGGAAGATATAAGAAGTACTGAGTTGATCACTCAGCCCACTGTCGAACGCAGGTATGGAACGCGTGTCACAGGTAAAGATTTGCGGATGAGGCAACAAAAACTTGCTGAAGCGTACGAGTATAAATTCCTGCCTGATATTACGGAGTGGGATGATAGAACCCGTGAATCGCTTTTAGCGTTGCAGCCCCGTATCATTATTCCGATTGAGCTTGCATCAGATGTACGGAGAATAGAAGAAGTAGTACAGAGTGTTCCGTACTTACCGCATCCGCGGGAAGGAAATAACGCACATAGCGCGCTCGTCGCTGCAGGAGTATCAACGCATACGATTCTGTATACCGATGATCCTAATCACCTGCATGATGATGCGGTTCGATATTTTCTAAAAAATCTGGCGTATGATATCGAAGATCCGACGAAAACTCGGTTTGAAACAAAGATGAACGGTTTTGTCCGGGAAAAAGGGCTGGAAAAAGCGTTTATCTATGGATCAAATGCGATGACAATGCTCAAGATATTTCCGCAACTTGCGTTTCCGCTTATGGTTGCCCGCGGTGTGCTGAACGCACGTGAGATCGCGTATAACCATGTGATCCCGAGAATTGAGAGTCGATTTGAGCGACTTCAGGATCCTGATGTGATTGCGAGGCTGATGCGTCTTACAAAGCCGTTTCTTGAGAAGACAGATGATCATGAATTTGAAGAAGCAGTTGTGTTACTCAAAGCGCCTGAGATTCTTAAAACGCTTAAAGAACAGGATATTACCGGGAGAACAGTAGCATTCGTGGATCGCGAGCATGCATCAGGAGTGAACCACTGGAGCAATCCACAGGCACAAGAACAAACATTTACACGAGGTGTAAAGTCAATGATTGCCATCAGAAACGAACTGGCCGAGGTCGAAGCGCGGACTTTGGGTATCAGTGACTGGGAAGAATTTGCCTCAGAACTCACAAAATTTTTCGGAAAGTATAAAGTCTATAAGGTCGGTGCGAGGCCACATGCCAGGACGCTTGCTGCCCTGCAGCATGCATTACCTGCTGAGGAGTACACGAGTGAGCGGGTTCAGGATATCATACGAAAAACATTTATTGCTGAGGGCGTGTTACCCCGTCCTGAGCATGAGTCGACTGATCATGGGTGGTCTCATGTGAATAATTTTTAATTCGTGAATTTCTCAAGGAGGAGCGATCTCAGATCATTATTCATCCCATCATAGCCGAGTGCCCAGATACCGACACCTTTGAGATTTTTTTCATTGATAAAGTCATATTTCGCGCCAAGTGATCTCGTGTTTTCGAAATGAACGATGCGGTTTTGGGATGTTTTCTCGTCGATGTATTGGTAGAACGGTGTTTGCGATGCTTCATCCCAGTAGATCACATACGCTGAACTGACTGCTGCGATCTCAGCGTATGAAAGCATATCCGCATTCCCCGGTACTTCCTGTTCGTCACTGATAGGCCAGTCATAACCATAGTGAGCCAGTGCGAGGATAAGTTTTTCAGCAGGTACTTTTGCGAGGTAACTTTGCAGAAAGCCGGTCAGACTTATCGTTCCTTCCATCGGCGCAATCGGCCCGGGACTTCCTTTCGGTGTGTGGAAGTCATATCCCATGATGACAAAGTCATCGACATGATCGCTGAGCGCTTCAAGATCAAAAAAACCGGGATAAGACGCGGCATTCACATACGTCGCGACAGAAAGCGTTGCATTCGGAATTTGCCGCTTTAGTTCTGTGTTCAGGTTTGTCACGAGCCTCGTGAAGTTGTCACGGGTACCTTCAGGTGGTGTCCCGACGTACTCGAAATCAAGCGTGATCCCATCGAGTCCCTTGCTGTTAACCATATGAATCGCGTTCGCGATAAACTTTTTCTGCGCCTGATCTGACGCGACGAGATGTTCTATGTTCTCGTTGTTGAATGCTTTCAGCGTAATCTGGGTTTTTATTTTTTCAGCTTTCGCACGTCTGATCGCTTGAGTAATCTCTGGACCGTTCCACATCAGCCATCCCCGATCTGCGGTTCCGTCATCATAGCCTGTGACGATGTTTCCGTCACCGTCCATTTCAATGCCGAAGAAACTGATCGTTGTGAGACCGGTGAATGGGATGTTGTCACCCTCTGATATCATCCAGTACGGTAGAAATCCGAACACTTCTCTTTTCGGCGTGCCTGAAACCCTGAGCGTTACGTCAGATCCTGGATAGGAAAAGACTTTTTCACCATTGAGGACCGCGGCGTTCGCGTAGACCTGCGGAACAAGTGGTTCAGAATTACCTGAATCTCTTCGTTCTACCGTATGGTTTGTTGAGGCAGAAGATGACAGTAGCGGGAATGATCCCTTTGTCATGAGCGAAACGATTATACTGATGCTGCCTATCGCAAAAATAAGAAAAAAAACGTGCGTGATACTATCGATTGCGGCGAGGTTTTTTTTCCAAGGAGACAGCGGTTTTTCGAAATGATGAGGAGAATTTCCCGTCAAATCTCTGACCGCTTCGTCAAACTCCTGCTCGGTTGCCCCGGAAATGAGTGCTTTAAGCCGCATTTCTTCCATACGGTCTTTATAGTTCGGTGTTTCCCTGAGAAATGTTTTTACTTGTTCGACAAACTCATAGCGCATGATACCAGTATGGATTGATGCTACATAGGTTGTCAACATAACGAAAAAGAAGTGCTATACTTGTGGTATGCAGCAGTACCGTATCCCGCTTCTGATTGTATTGGGTATCCTCACGCTTATTCTTCTGATCGTCGGGATGCGGGCACTTCGCTCAACACTTGAAGATCAGTATCACTTCAACTCGAGTTCACAGACTGTTATCAAAGAGCTCAGAGCTCTGAACAGATTGGAGACTGCATCCTTTACGATTGAGAAAGTGATTGATGCAGGAACGCAAGGCAATGCGTTCAGCCAGCTGCTTTTCGGAGACAGGATTCTTCTGATCGCTCATGGTGAAGTTATTGCAGGATTTGATCTCTCCTCACTTGATGAGGATGCGATTGATGTTGATAACACAACACTCAGACTGACCCTTCCCCCACCCTTGATTCTGTCATCTGCACTTGATTCTGAGTTGACACGGGTTTATGACAGGCAGCAAGGCTATCTCACCCGGGGTGATAAAGATCTTGAGTCAGAAGCGAGGGCTGAAGCTGAGGCTATCATTACCGAAGCTGCCTGCACAGGCGGTATTCTGACCGAAGCTGAGAAAAACGGTCGTTCGCAGTTAACGACGTTATTTAAGGCATTAGGATTTACCGATGTGGTACTGACGATTCCTCAGGGGCGCTGCTGACGCGTCCGTCAAAAATAAGAAAACCTTCGGTTTCCATCCGCATGACATCAAAATCAGGCTGAACTTCCGTCACAGATGGTACAGGCTCATCCATTCGGCGCTGCATCGTGACTTCCCCATAGACGCCGAAACCTTCGTGCGCTCCGTCAAAGCGCATCGCTTCATCTGATAGAGGTCCTCGTACTTTTTCCATGAAGTTATCATATATCGTTCGGTCGAAGACGTCAATTTTTTATTATTATTGTACAGATCTGAAATAAATGTTATAAATCAGACATGATAACTGTGCCGCAAGCTACTGAAAAAATCATCTTACGCTCACGGTATCTTTCAGAAGCGATAGCAAAAAATCTCATCAATGTATCCTCCCTTGCTGATTATATTCATCCTGAGGTTGAATCAATCGTGATGAAACGGGTAACCCGTGGATCAATCATCATGGCAATCAAACGTCTTCGCGCTTCGTTGAAGCCACAGATGAAACAAGCAGTTACGTTTGAAGAGCCACCTGATATGATTGTCAGATCGAACCAAACGCTCTACTTTGTTAAGAACTCTCCGTCTCTCCTTAAAAAATTGACTGCAATTAAGCAGGTCAGTGAGACTGTTCAAAAAAAAGCATTATTCAGTCACGGGAGGGTCGAGACAATGGTTCTCGTGAATAAAATAACTGTTTCGGAGCTGGAGCCTGTTTTTTCTGATGAAGACGTACTCAGCCGCTTTTCTGAGGTAGCCTCAATCACCATACACCTCCCCCAGGATGCTTCACTCAAGCCAGGTGTCTTCTATTTCTTCCTGAAGTCGCTTGCTTGGGAAAATATTAATTTACTCGGGATCCTGACGACCTATGCTGAAGTAACGCTTATCTTTAAAAACGAGGACGTCCACACTGCCTTCGGTATTCTGCAGTCACTATTCACCGTGTCGCACAATCGTTGACTTATCATAAGGGATAGACTAGCATAGGTGTATGACCCCTCCCCTGCCACAGCTCATCGATCAGTATTTGGAGTACTTAGAAATTGAGAAAAATGCTTCCAAGTTAACGATCAGGGATTACAGGCATTATCTGAAAATTTTTGAGCGATGGTTCGGTATGACTCACCCGAATAAAACGATTGAAAGCCTTGACCTTGCGATGATACGAAAGTACCGGGTATTTCTCAGCAATCGGACTGATCAGAAAGGTCAGAATTTGAAGAAAGTCACGCAGAATTACTACGTAATAGCTCTTCGTTCCCTCCTCCGGTACTGTCTAAAAAATGATATCAAGACACTCGAACCGACAAAAATTGATCTGCCGAAGACAGAAAGTCGAAGCCTGAAGTTTTTGGAGCGTGAACAGGTTGAACAGCTCGTGATGATGCCTGATACTTCAAAAGAAGAAGGGATGAGAGATCGGGCTATCCTCGAACTCCTCTTCTCAACCGGCCTCCGTGTTTCAGAGCTCGTTAGTTTAAACCATGAGCAGATCAATCTGGAGCGGCGTGAATTCGGGATTATCGGGAAAGGTAAACGTTCCCGTATTGTTTTTATCTCAGATCGTGCAGCAGACTGGATAGCACGGTATCTTACGATGCGAAAAGATGCGTTTAAGCCGCTATTTATCCGATACTCAGGTGCTGTTATCGAGGAAGACGGCGGAGAAAAGATGCGGCTGACAGTACGCAGTATCGAGCGGATTGTAAAAAAATATGTCAAAGCAGCAAGGCTTCCTGTTGATGCGACTGTTCATACCATGCGGCATTCTTTTGCTACAGACCTCCTCACAAACGGTGCAGATCTGCGGTCGGTTCAGGAAATGCTTGGGCATAAAAATATCGCGACCACACAGATTTATACCCATATAACAAACAAACAATTACGTGAGGTGCATAAAAGCTTTCATAGCGGGAATAAATAGTTTTTCGGAAAACTCGGAAACCTCAGAAATTTCGAGAGATCAGGTTGTCAGTGATTCAGAGTATCAGAGTACCAGGCTTTCTTAAGTTTCAGATCTTCTGAAACATCGAGTGTTCTGAGTCTTCAGAACTAGAGGGTTTCGTAGCTGAGGGTGACGTTAACGGTAACAGTGTTTTCTCCTGCTTGGAGGTCTGTCGGTGCTGCTTCAAGTGCTACTGAATCCATGGCTGATCCCCGACTGAACATCGGTGCAGGCTGCTGCTCGTCGCTCACATAAATATTCACAATTCTTCCGAGTTTCAATCCGGCATCAGCAGCGATTTCTTCTGCTTTTGCTTTCGCGTCCTCGATAGCTTTTTTGCGTGCTTTCTGTTCCAGCTCACGTCGTGCTTCATCATTAATCGTAAAGGTAACACCACTGATCTGATTTGCACCGTTTTCAGTCGCGCTGTCGAGCGCTTGGTTTGCCAATTCGACACTTTCAGCCGTGACTTGCAGATCCTGGCTCACTGTGTATCCTGTCACCGTATTACCGCGACTGAAGTCTTGATTCGGATACGTATTTACATTCTGAGTCTTGATGTCAGTTTCTGCGATTCCCATCGCTTTCAGATCTTCGATGATTGCATTTGTCGTGGTATTTACCCGTTCTTTCGCAGCTTCGACAGTCGGCGCGGTCTGTGTCACACCGACGATGAACTGTGCTGTATCCGGGACTGCAGTCTCCTCCCCTGTCCCATTGACCGTGAAGAGATCATTGGTCATGGTTGTCGTACTTTTCACTGAAAACGGAATCGGACCGAATAATGCAGTGAAGAGATAGATGAGTCCCAGCGTCAGGAGTACGGTTAAAAATGGAACTTTGAGGTGCTTTATAAGGTCGTTCATATCAGTATCATAATTCCTTGCTGAGCTATTTGTCAATGTATTGTTTTACAGCGCCGCTACTTCACATTTCCTTGAATAACCCGTACGCCGTAGCGGATTTGTGCGAGGAATCGATAATAGATATCTTCTACCGGTTGGAAAGCTGATTTTGTCTTCCTCGTTTTTGCGGTAAGTACATTGGACCAGTTTCCCGGCATACAACCGTTTCCCCCTCTGACTTTAAAAGAGTATTCTTTCCCCGGCTCAAGCATATTTACGGTGTATGCCATAACACCATTTTCAGGATTCCGGTCAAACTGTACGCCGTATTGTTCTGTTTCCTTGCCGTTTCCGTATCCGATATAGTAGTAGGTTACCGGATCACCGCCCGGTGCAAAGTATAGCGTTGCTTTGGTGTTGCTGACATTTATCTGAAAGAGGTCAGGAGCATACGACGGCGCCCTATCTGAACAATGCGGGGTATGTGTCGATGATGATCCGCTTGATGACGAGCCTGAAGTTGCATTTTGCTGCGGTGCTGGCTGTGTTTTTCCGAATAATCCGAAATCAGAAAACTGGGTGGTTGTACAGGAGATCGTGTTTGCTATCGTATTAAGATTACAGTCAGAAAGCGTACTCCACGTCGATCCGTCATATCGGTAGAGCTGTAACGTCGATTCATCTATACCCACAACATCCGCATCTTGATAGGTAAACGTAACGGTTATCGGCTGTAAAAATGACGTGATTCCGGTTCCGACGCCGCTGAGTGCTTGTACGTTATAGAAGTAACTTCCGATGCCTGTATAGGTTGCAGGCGGTGTAGCATCGGTGAGCAGTGAAGTTTTATCCAGTTGCTTCAGTTGAAACTGCGCGCTGGTCGCGCCGAATGCAGCTGCCGGAATAGTCAATGCAATACCGTTTCCTCCTGATAAGAGGTTAGCTGACCCTCCTAATGCTGCGATAACTGTTGCTTGATTCTGGTCCTCAACAGATGCTGATCCGGTGCATCCTGCAGTTGTCACAGTCTGATCCGAACTGATACTTTCCCGCAGTACGATATCTTTTGATCTGACACGGTAATGATAGGTTACACACGGCAAAAGTCCTGAAAGATCCTGCGAATGATCGGTAACCCCAGTCGAAACATTCGTCTCTGCGGTTGCACTTCCGTATGAAGCCGTCAGACCGTAATCAATTTTTGTGGAGGCATTTTCATCAGTCGTCCAGTCAACAGTCGCCGCCGTCCCGGGTACTGCAGAGGTTGCTTGGATCGCTGATATGACAGGCGGTGTTGTATCATACCCCGGTGAGACATAGCTGAGCCCGGCAGTGCCAACAGGGACAAAATCTTGTGTAGGCTGACCTGAAGTTACATGTCCGGTTATCGACGGGAGGTCAGGCCAGGATAGTGTATTATCTGAGAGAACACCAGGACAATCTGTCGGTACTGCATCATTCGGGAAGACCGTATCCCCTTCAAATGTCTGTCCACTTCGTGGTTGGACATAAAAATTTTCGAATTGAGTCGGATTATGATCACACCCTGTCGTGCTCGGTCCTGTCAGCCAGAGTAAGTACGTCACGAATCCTTCAACCGCTGGAGCTGAGTAGCTGACATTTACGTTTTGCATTCTTATGTTTCCTATAGGAGGAAAATCAGGAAGGTAAAAACCCTGATAGTCGGAAGTTCCCGTCAATCTATCCACCCGCAGTTCTCCAAGTCCTGTCCCGTCACCTGAGTAGACTTGAATCATATCTCCATGTACTCCTGAAACACGACCATGAATATCTTGGATTCTGACGTTTTGTATCTGTACAATAGCATTCGGTGAATCTTGAATTGCGATTGCGTCAAAATAATTCAAGTCCGGATTATCAAAAAGCAGTCCCTCGATATGAACGGTACCTGTTACATCCCCAATAAGCAAAGATGATGTATTCGGTGACGGACTCGCGACTGTCGTGTGCCCACCGATAATAACGATATTTCTCCCGCCGAAGAGTTGTGCTCTGGCATTTTTCCTGGTAAGTGGGTAATTAATAATATAGTCCTGGTCAGGATCCAGGTCATGACTGTCATATCCTGTGGTGAGATTGATGGTTATCGGATCTTCGAGATCAGGAGGAGCCCATCTGAGCGGTGCCATATATGCTGGTTCACTCGCGATAAGTGAAAAGAATAGAACGGTAAGAGCTACAACAAATATGTGCTTTATCATAATTACGGACTGTGGATTATTTACATACTATAGTAGAATTTCAATGATTTCCTGTCAATGATCATAACGTATCATTGACCAAGTCATCATAAAATTTTCTTATCCCTTGAACTAGTATATGATTTTTTGATCGTACTGCTATCTCCTCTGTCCCCATCCGTACACCCCGACTGGTGAGGTTGTGAGAACCGAACAAAACTTCTTCTTCATCGATGATTAAGAGCTTTGCATGTATCATATGGTTTTTAACGGTAAGCGGAATTGTTCTTCGTTTGATCTTCATAACGAAGGTATTGAACTTGTTCAGTATCTCAAAAACACCTGTCAGCTTCTTCGTCTCCGGAATAATTACCTGAACGGATATACCGTTTTCTATCGCGCTGTTGAGTGCTCTCAGCAGCGCTGCGTCAGGAATAATGGGTGAGATGATCTTTATGTCTTTCGTGGCCCTCTGAACGAGTTCTACAGCGTGTCTGAGTATGATCGAGTGATTGATCCTTCCGCCATCGATGAGAAGCGTGGTCTCATCAGTACATGCAATCGACATATCACGTAGCACTTCCCTGCTGTCAATCCGCTCATACACATAGGCAACTTCTGAAACAACCTCGGGTGTTGTAATCTTGACCATCATATCATGGATGAGGAAATTTTCATCATGAAAATTTACACCGCCCAGGTAACAAATATTATCAACGATCACAATCTTCATGTGATTTCTTCCCCGTACCGGAAAGAGCCTGTCGAGGAATGTGGGAGGATTGGTATATAGTACCTGTACGCCACTCTCTGCCAGCTTCTCTCGCATTACTTTTTTTGCCTGCAGCCTTGCGTGTTTTTCGGGAGTTAATCCGGGATAGATAGATGAGAGATAATTAAATTTCCCATCAGTTACCATGAGTGAATAGTAATCTGCATGTAGCTTGACGTTTACTCCCCGCTTCGCAGCGTCAGTTAATGGTTGAAGAAAGGTATCAGTAATTTTTCCTGGTTCGACTTCCATTGCCTGGACCCAGATACGATTTTCTGACTTTGATGCTTCTTCTCTGAAATCTGAGATAAATGCTTGAGGCGTGAGGACCGTAAAATTTGGTGAAGGCATACATAGAGAATAACAAATACCGGTTACTCTGTCTTCCCTTCAGGAAGTGAGTATCGTATGGAAATAATCCGGTCAGATGCTTCCTCTTCAATGTTCTTCAGGGTTTCGTCTTCTTTAAAAACAATCGCGCCGAGAATACTGTCTTTAGGTGTCGATATCGATTTTTCGGGTTCTTGTATGTGATACCTTTCCGACCAATCACTTTTAAGCAGGCCGTCTTTTCCGTATGCAATGTTCTTGAGGTCAAAAAGCGTGTACTGTGCTCTCAAATAATCCAATCTGACGTCGAGCAGATCCGGAATCGACTGCCATGCTGTATCTGTACCTGAAAATAGTTGATTTGCCGTGACTGCTGCCTGTGTTATCTCATCACCGGGAACGCACAGCGGTGCCGTAATTTGCTTGAGGATTTGTGTGTTGGTGTCGAGAAGTCTGAACGTTTGGAATCTTCCTTCTTTCCTCATCAATGTTTGAAATGTGTCTGACGGTGTGTGTTGTACTTTTTTTTCTAAGGAATAAGACATCTGACTTTTCGAATATTTACGGGTCCAGACGACTTCAGGTGAACGTTCACGATAATCCGGATAGAAGGCTCGCTCCATTCTGACTGACTGCAATATTCCAGTTCGCCCGTCATACAGAACAGATCCTGTTGTTTGGTTCGCATCGTAAGGTGTGGTGGCGGATTGATCAGTGAAATAGACCGCAATTTCTCCATTTCCTCGATCGCCATCAGGGTAGTTTATGAGATAAAAGGTTGTGAAATCATGGTCCAGTGAGGAGTTTTGTGTCGCGAGGATGGTGCTGTCAGATTCTTTCGATCTGATCTCAGGGTGAGCCGGACGATTACCGTCTTCATGTACGGCAGGATGCATTGCTGATCGTTCAAATCCCATATAATCACCCCAGAGCTCTATTATAGGGCTTTCTTATGTCGACCGCAACTGTAAGATAGATTATGGAAAGACAGATCGCTCAGTGATATACTCTCTGCAGTCTCTGCCTGATTACCGTATAATCACCTTGCATTGTACGGAAATATATGTTATACTATAAGATATATGCCGGAGACATTTTCACTTTTCTACAACCGCAGTAAACACACGATGAGGTCACTTCCCTCGCTTTTTCACTTGTTTTTCTTTCTTTTATTTGTCCTCATCGGTGTTCTGAGTCTGAATTTTGAGGTGTTTCGTGTCCTTCGTCTGGGTGATTTACTTATCATCCTCGTTTCTTTATTCGTGGGACTGCACTGGTACGGTCAGAAAATGCAGGAAGCAGGGTATCGCAACGCTCTTAAACAGAAACAGTCAAAAAAATAGTATTAATCATTCCCCGTTTGTTCTTCAGCAGCGCGTACAACATTTCCCAAAAGCATAGCAACATTTAGCGGTCCGACCCCGCCCGGTGTCGGTGTGTAGTATGCGACGGTGTCTTGCACGTCATCGTCCCTATAATCTCCGACGAGTTTTCCTTCTTCCGTGTGGAGTCCTACGCCGATCAGGATTTTATCTCTGAGAACCGCATCATTCGGGAGTACCTGTTCTTTGCCGACTGCTGTTATGATGATATCTGCCTCGTTAAGAATATCGACCGGCTCCTCGGTCTGGCTGTCAATGACTGTTACCTGTGTGCTGCGGTTATGGAAGTGGTTGATAATCGGTCCGCCTGCCGTTAAACCCTTTCCCATGATGACTACATCCCGGCTCAGCAGCCAATCCTCAAAACTGCCTTCTATTTTCTCGATGATATGGATATCGCGCAAAATTCGTTCAACCGCGAGGGCAACAGGCGCTGCAAAGTCACTATTCGGATGAAATCCGTCCACATCTTTCTCAGGTGTTACCAATCTGTCGAGATCAGCTGTTTCTATCTGTTCCGGTACCGGCCGCTGGATGATAACACCATGGATGAGCGAGTCGGTGTTATACAGCGTAACTAACTCTTTCAATTGTTCAGTCGTCACGGTTGTCGGGAGTTTCATGACTTTCAGTTTTACCCCGATTTTCTCAGCGTGGAGTTCTTTTTGTTTGACATAGCTGACTGAGCCGGGGTCCTCACCGATGAGGATAACGACGAGCTGCGGTGTTATACCCATTGTTTTGAGTTCTTCTACCCGCTCTGATAGGTCATCATACACTTTCCGTGCGAGTGCTTTTCCGTCGATCTTCATAGGGGTATTATACTACAGTGTGAGGCTGAGGGGAAATTACGCAGCCTGCTTCTCGGAGTCTTGTTCTTCAGCTTCTTTCATCTGTTCTCTGATCGCTTCTACTACATCGGGATCTGCTTTCGTAATGGTATCCATTCTCCGTAGTTTTGCTTCGAGACCCTGTAGCTCTTTCTGTTGGTTCTCAATTGCCTTTTGCTTCTCCTGGATTTCTTGAGCCAAAATCTCTTGTCTTTTCTTTACAAGTTCAACAAATGAAATTACATTTGTTTCCTCTCCACTTGAACTTTCTTGTTTTTTCTCCATTTGCTCATCAATGGACGCTATAGGAGTATCATCTTCTGTGATTGCCTCAGAAGATTGCCGAGAGTCTTCCTCACCTTCAGATCTGGTTGTTTCACCTTCCTGCTTCGTTTCTGATGGTGCTTCACTCAATGCCGACGTAATCTGATCAAGAGCATTTTGTGGTTCAGAAAAAGTGTTTTCCGGCTGAGAGTCAGTGGTTTCTATACGAGTGTTATCCTGCATCATATCAGAATCTGCCGTTGAATCCTGTGCTGAGCTTGATTCAGGTGATGAAGCATTGACAGGTGGCTGTGAAGTCTCATTTTCAGAAGTGTTCGGGGATGCCTCGGGTTTTGTTTGAAAATTATCGAGGTTAAAGTGATTGAAATCCTCATCATCAATATGATTATGACCGCCTACTGGTGTTACCATAGACCTTTCCGGTGTTTGAGAAGCCTCTGTGTTACTTGTCTGATGCTCAGGTGCTTGGCTCGTTACCACGTCTGGTATCGTGTTAGCATTTGGTGTGTCAACGGACGGTGAGACGCCGAAACCTTCGGGTCTTTGTAATGGTTGTGCTAACGGCGGTTGTTCTCCTGTTGCTGGTGGAACCGGAGGCTGATTTTCAGGTGGCAGTTCTGACATGCTATAAAGTTACAGTATTAGATGCGTCTTGTCAATTACCTCAGGCGCTTTTTAGGAAGTACCGTCTTTGGTGATGCAGGTGGCACTGGCAATGCCGTCTTTGGTGCTTGAGAAGCGCATCAGGATAACACCCTGCGTGTCGCGTGAGAGCTTCGGAACTGATGAGAGTTCGAGTTTAACGACTTGGCCGCGTTTGGATGTGATAATCACTTCTTCACCGTTCGGCGGAATAATCTGTGCAGTGACGACTTTACCTGTCTTCTCGGTTACTTTCGCGACTTTCACGCCCTGACCTCCCCTGTTCTGCATCGGGAATTGTTTTATCTCGGTTTTCTTCCCGAGGCCGTTTTCCATGAGTGTCAGAAGCAACGGATTATCACCCTTCGTCACGAGATCCATGCTGATGACTTCATCATCTTTGGCGAGGTTGATTCCCCGTACACCGGTTGTTGCTCTTCCCATCGGACGGACAGCTGTCTCTGAGAATCTGATCGCTTTACCTTCACGGGTGACGATGACGACCTCTTCATTGCCGGTTGAGATGTTACTCCAGACGAGTTCATCTCCGGTATCCAGTTTGATCGCGATCATGCCGCCGCGTCTGATATTCTCAAACTCTGAGAGTTTGCTTTTCTTCACTGTACCTTTTTTCGTGGTGAGGAAGATATACCCTGATTTCAATGTTTTTGCATCGTATGAATTAAATGATTCAACGACTTCACCCTGTTCGATGTTCAGAAGGTTCACGATAGCTGTTCCTTTGCTGATCCGACTGCTTTCAGCGATTTCATATGCTTTCAGTTGGTACACTTTCCCTTTATTCGTAAAGAAGAGTAGATTGTCATGCGTCATGACGTGCCTGATCGCATCGATCGCATCTTCTTCTTTCATCTTCATACCGTTTACACCCTTGCCTCCCCTGTGCTGAGTCTGGAAGCTATTGAGCGACTGACGTTTTATATAGCCTGTCTGTGTGAGGGTAACCACAGTCGGCTCGTTCGGGATGAGATCTTCTTCTGAGAACTCGCCTACTTTTCCTTTATAGACTTTCGTGCGTCTGGCATCGCCATATTTATCTTTTAATTTCTTCAGTTCATCGTTAATAACGGTCAAAATTTTCTCAGGGTGAGCCAGAAGATCCTCGAGGTATGCAATCGTCTCACGGACCATAGCCAGTTCATCTTCAATCTTCTGTCTCTCAAGTGCTGCGAGTCGTCTCAGCTGCATATCCAGAATCGCAGTCGCTTGGATTTCTGAGAGCTTGAATCGCTCCATCAGGTTCTTTTTCGCTTCCTCTTGATCACGTGATTCACGAATGGTTTTGATGACAGCGTCGATGTGATCAACAGCGATTTTCAGTCCTTCGAGGATATGGAGTCTGGCTTTTGCCTGGCGTAGCTCGTATTCAGAGCGACGTTTTACGACCAGATAGCGGTGTTTTAGGTACTCTTCAAGAATCAGTTTCAGATTGAGAGTCTGCGGAGTTCCGTTGACGAGTGCGACCATGTTACATGGGAAACTGGTCTGCAGTGATGTATATTTGAAGAGATTATTCAGCACTTTTTTCGGTGTTGCGTCCCGCTTCAGTTCGACATAGACGCGTAGCCCTCGTCTGTCTGACTCATCACGGAGATCTGAAATTCCGTCAATTTTTTTCTCTTTTGCGAGGTCAGCGATTTTTGCGACAAGCTGTGCTTTATTTACCTGGTACGGTAACTCTGTAATGATGATCGCTGATTTTCCGTTTCCTATTTCCTCAATCTCTGCTTTGCCGCGGATGATGATTTTCCCGCGTCCGGTCATGTATGCATTTCTGATCTCGGTGATGTCATAAATACTGCCTGCAGTCGGAAAATCAGGACCTTTTATGTATTCAAGCAACTCCTCAATCGTTGCATCACTTGAGAGAGACAGTGTGTTCTGTGGCTGGATGACTGTGTCCACATCTGCTGTTGCGATGGTTAAACCCTCTGCTTCACCATTTGTCTCACGTGCCTCCTCAGTAATGTTCGTCTTCGTAATCATGAATGAGATCGCATCGATGACCTCTGAGAGGTTATGCGGCGGAATCTTTGTTGCCATACCGACCGCAATACCCTCTGAACCTGCCAAAAGAAGGTTCGGGAGTTTGGACGGGAGGAAGACAGGTTCTTTGTAAGAGGCGTCAAAGTTCGGTGCGAAATCTACGGTATCTTTCTCGATGTCCTGAAGCATCTCATCCGCGATTGCTGCCATTCTTGCTTCGGTATATCGCATAGCAGCAGGCGGATCGCCGTCTATTGAACCGATGTTTCCCTGTCCGTCAATAAGCGGATACCGCATGGAGAAATCCTGTGCGAGGCGAACCATTGCATCATAAATCGCGCCGTCTCCGTGCGGATGGTATTTTCCCATTACCTCACCGACAACGGTCGCGCTTTTTTTGTATTTCGCTGAGTGATGGAGTGAAAGCTCATGCATCGCGTAGAGAATACGTCTGTGAACCGGTTTCAAACCGTCACGGATGTCAGGAAGCGCACGAGCCACGATAACAGACATCGCGTAATTCAGATACGATTTCTTCATTTCCTGTGCGATATCTGTTGATTGTAATTGTCCGATATTATTC
>CAZOHC010000026.1:0-16376 GCA_964579845.1 uncultured Gammaproteobacteria bacterium
ACTTAGGAGAAGGTCCTATAGATTTTAAGTTTAGTAAAGGTTTTGACTTGAAATATTTAGTAGAGTTTAAGCACTCATCAAATGATATTATTCATGGCTATATGCATCAATTACCAAGATACATGAAAAGTGAGGGTGTAACTAAGGCTACATTTGTTGTTTTACAAACAGGGAATAATGTAGAAAAAATAAATTCCTTACTTACAATTGAAAAAACTCGAATTGCCCGTGGTGAATATACACCAAAAGTAATAATTATAAATGCTAGGTGGAAATACTCACCTAGTAAGAAGATAATATAAGTTAGGTGCTTATGTCTTAGGAATTCCCGCTTTTCTTCGACAGAGAAATTAATGTATGAAAGAGCGTGATCCTCATGATGCTCCGGGAAATAATGCTGAACTTCATCAGGAAATACCACGACGGTTTGAGTCCACTGCTGCCTCTGCGATTTCGTTGATGATTGCTGAAGACCATGTTAGAAGAGGCGGCGTTATCAAATTTCCTTCACTCGGAGTTGTACTGACGTCTGCGGACTTGCAAAAAACTACACATGAGAATTCGTAATTAATAATACCTTTATCAAGGAGTAATTATGTTTGAGAAGATAAAAAATATGGCTGAGATCACCGGTTATTTTTTTGAGACGAAAGCTGAGGATGACGAGGAACATCCCGATAACAGTCAATTTGCGTCACACGATCGCCGGCTATTGGACGAACATGTACATGATCTGGTCAGGACAACGTGCGTGAGCGAGGTAGAATATCTCCAGGGAATTCTTCCGGAAGATCCGAACCCTGAGCACGTTATCATCTTTCCGAATACTGCAAGTGATGCCTCCCGACTCCTCTAATTACTGTAATAATTCGAAATCAGTAATTCCTTGAACATAAAAAAAACTGTTTGTGTTGAAACTACAGAAGAGCTTGTTTGATTGCTGTAATTTTGTTACAGTAACGTCTGTGAGGCGAGTTTTTCTTATAATACTGGGACTTTTCGTGGTTGTCCTGCTCGCTGGAGCGTATTATATAAACCGAGATTCATTCAACCTGACAGACCCGAATCCTATGACTCCTCTACCTGTCGATCAATCAGGCACACCTTCTCCTATGCCTCCTGTTCCGGTCGTCCCGGAAGATTGGGAGAGTTATTCATCAGAAGCGTATAATTTTATTATCAGATATCCTGAAGAAGTTACCCATGAAACGACGACTGAAGGAGAACATTTTTTTCAATTAGGCCCTTCGCAGGCAGAAGGAACGGAACTCTACGACGGTATCAGCGTTCACATTTCGGCAGGAAGTCTGGGAGATAGGGAATTTGATATGTTTGTTGCTGAAAAGCACATGCAGATAAAAAATGACCCGACAACAACTCATATCGATGAATTAAAAAAGATAATGATAGCCGGGAAAAACGGATATGCATTTACGACGAATGCTATCGGTAATCGTCGATATATCTATCTTCCGAAAGAAGGAAATGCGTACCTTGAGATAATTGATGGGACTGTCGAACCAACAAACAGAAAGCAGACATTTAAAAAAACAGTTGAGACCATGCTCTCATCACTGCTGTTTGAATAGCACCTATTCTCCACGTATCTATGAAAAAAGTACTCTTTATCTGCTACGGAAATATCATGCGCAGTCAGATGGCGCAGGGTTTTTATAACCACATGACGCAGTCAAACCAAGCGTCAAGTGCTGCGACTTCACCCCATACGGAAGGAATCTATATCCGTCCTGCAGATGAAGCGATCACTGTTATGCAGGAAGAGGGAATAGATATCTCGCACCAAACGGTTCAGCATCTGACGAAGCAGGATGTAGATGAAGCTGACGAGATTTATGTGCTAAACAGCAGAGGAGACTGTCCTTTGTTTCTTTCCGAATCTCCCAAAGCAGTGTTTTGGAATGTTCGTGATCCGTATGGATCTTCGATTGAGACTTTTAGAAACACCAGGGATTTGATTAAAGAAAAAGTAAAGCAAATACTTTAATTTTTGCTATACTTTATCATATGCGTGATTTGTTCAGAAGGATTTCCCATAAGGTTTCACTTGCCGTTGGGACTCCATGGGCATTTGCCCTCGCGTTTTTTGCTGTTGTCATATGGCTAATTACTGGCCCATTCTTCAAATTCTCAGACGGTTGGCAGCTCGTTATTAATACTGGTACAACGATTATCACTTTCCTCATGATTTTCTTGGTTCAGAATTCTCAGAACAGAGATACCAAAGCAACGCATCTGAAGCTTGATGAGTTGATTCATGCAATCAAAGATGCTCGAAATGTGATAATCGATGCAGAAGACCTGACTGATGAAGAATTAGAGCAAATGAAAAGGCGGCTCCTCGCGATCAGCCGTATCGAGGGTGAGAATAAAGAAAATCATGAAGCGTCTAAAGATGAATAAGTAACGAGCCTCTGTGATATACTGGCTCAATATACACTATGGTCAGTAAAGACTTTCTGCTCTTTAAGACGATCTTTGACCAGACTCCAGTCAGTACCCAAATATTTTCCCCCGACGGGATGACAGTCTTGGTAAATAAAGCGTGGGAAAAACTCTGGCGTGCATCTCCAAAACACGTCGTCAATAGATATAATATTCTTCACGATACACAGCTCGAAGAGGCCGGAACAATGCCCTACATTCGACGTGGTTTTGCCGGTGAAGCTGTCACTATCCCTGCTATTAAGTATGTTCCTTCAAAAACTGTTCGTAATAAAAAATTCGTTCCGTACCGATGGGTTCAGGCAAAAATATACCCGATTCGGGATAAAAACAAACACATTTCTCATGTTGTGCTTCAGCATGAAGATATAACCGATCGGAAAGAAAGCGAAGAAGGATTATATAAACTCGCATCAATCATCGAATATTCAACCGATGCTATTGTCAGTAAGACATTAGACGGTATCATCACGAGTTGGAATAAGGGCGCTGAAGAGCTATTCGGATACACAGAATCTGAGGTCATCGGGAAACCGATTGAACTGATTATTCCCAAACATCTTCGCCATGAAGAAGTTGAGATACGAAAGCGGATAAGTAAAGGATTACCGATTGAGCACTACGAGACGACCAGAATCCATAAGAATGGATCAGAAGTCTATGTTTCACTAAACATCTCTCCTATTAAGAATATGAAGGGTCAGGTTATCGGTGCCTCAAAAATAGCCAGAAATATTTCTGAGAAACGAAAAGGTGAACAGGCGCGGAGAGAGAGTGAGGAACGGTTTAGAATTCTCACCAGCCATGCTCCGGTCGGTATATTTATGACAGATGAACAGGGAGAGGTGATTTTTGTCAATAAAAAATTGCTTGAGTTCTCAGGGTTATCAGAAAAAGAAGTACGAGGCACAGGATGGATGACTGCTCTACATCCTGAAGACAAAGTTCGTATCAGGAAAGAGTGGCGATCTGCGATAAAAAAACAGCGGGATTTTACCTTCGAGTTTCGCTCTCTTACGAAGAGCGGAACAGTGGGAAGGTTTACCGGAATGGCAATTGTTTTACGAGACGATAATAAGCAGTTCAAAGGATATATGGGTACAGTCTCCGATATCACGGAACGATACACGTTTGAAAAGTCTCTGCGTGAGAGTGAAGAACGGTTACGATTAGCGCTTGAGGCCGGAAAAATCGGTGTCTGGGATTGGGATATTCAAAACAACGCTCTGACGTGGACTGAAAATATTTATACATTACACGGTGTAGCTCAAAAGGATTTTGTCGTCAGCCTCACCAATTTTCTCAAACTCATACACCCAGACGACACAACGCGGGTAAAACGTGAAATTGAGAATAGTTTATCTCAGAAGAAACCATTTTCCTCAGAGTTTCGTATTCTCACCCCGCAGGGAGAGAGTAAGTGGGCTTCGATGAGTACGACATTATCACTGGACGGAAAGAACCGTCCGATTCGGCTGTTAGGAGCGATCATTGATATCTCAGAACAGAAACAACTGGAACAGGATAAAAGCGATTTTCTCAGCATGGCCTCTCATGAATTGAAAACCCCCTTAACGAGTATGAAGATCTTTATTGATCTCCTTGAGTCTGAATTGGAAGCATCAACACACGAGAAACAAAAATATTTTGTGAGCAGGATTCATGATCAGGCGAATCGTCTGACTGAACTGACAAGTGATCTCCTGGATGTTTCTCGTATCGAGACAGGTAAGCTCAGGCTGAATAAAGAAGTGTTTAACCTCGAAGAGATGGTGACAGATACTGTCGAAAGTATGCAGTTATCAGCAAAAGCCCATACGCTTATTGTGAAGAAAAAATCCCCGGTCGTGGTCTATGCCGATCGATATCGGTTGTATCAAGTATTGTTGAATCTTTTGACAAATGCCGTTAAATATTCACCAAGAGGTGAAAACATTATTGTGACGGTAAAAAAAAGGAAACAGGATGCAATCGTCAGTGTGCGGGATTACGGTATCGGTATTAAAAAAAACAGGCAGAATCGTATTTTTGAGAAACTTTATCAGGTCGCTGATCCTGAAGAAAAGACTTTTCCGGGACTGGGGTTGGGGTTATATATTTCCAAAGAGATTATTGAACGCCACAAAGGAAAAATATGGGTAGAGAGTCAAGGAAAGAATCAGCCGAAGATTAAAAGAGGTTCACGGTTTTCCTTTAGCTTACCGTTACACATCGATAAAAAAACACTATGAAGACAAAGAAAGTACTTGTTATAGATGATGATTATGATATTGTCGAACCGTTAAGTATGCTTCTATCAGATAGTGGCTATGAAGTGAGAACAATTACAAAAGGGTATGAAGTGTACGAAAAAATCGAAAAATTCAAACCGGACGTTATTTTACTTGATGTCCTTATGTCAGGCAGTGATGGGCGAACAATCTGTAAAACAATAAAAGAGCATAAAGACATGAAGACCATTCAGATTATTATGATGTCTGCCTATCCGAATGCGAAAAAAGAGTCTACGCAGGTCGGAGCTGATGCATTTATCGCAAAACCGTTTGAAACTTCTAACTTGCTTACGCTTATCCAAAAGATACTGCAGAAAACGATTAGATGAGCTACATACTATACATACTCCAGTGCAGCGATAGTACGTACTATACCGGAAGCACAACTGACCTTAAGAAACGGTTGAGGGAACACAATACATTAAAAAGCGGTGCGAAGTATACCAGAGCACGCCGTCCTGTCGTGCTCAAGTACACCGAAATACATGCCAGCTATACTGATGTGAGGAAAAGAGAAGCAGAAATAAAACGAATGAAGAGAAAAGAAAAAGAAACACTGTGGAATAAATAATTACCTGATTCTTACAAGGAAGAGGTATACTTACTTCTTATGAAGATAGTCCTATTCTTTTTAATCTCAGCTGTTCTCATTATTTCAGGATTCTTCGCTTTTAATTACTTCGTGAATAACGAATCCCGGACACCTTCCCCCGAGCGCAGAACTTCATCTCCTTCTGACAGAGCACCGGAAGAGGCGATAACAACATTGGCTGAAAACCTTGATACACCTTGGTCGCTTGCTCTTCTGCCTACAGGCGGTATATTGGTCACGGAGCGTCCCGGTACGGTACGGCTGATCGACGCATCAGGAACGTTGCATGACGAACCTATTGCAACGATTGCTTCCGTGCGGGAAGTCGGTGAGGGTGGACTTCTCGGTATTGCCTTGGATCCGGATTTTGAGACAAATAATTATGTCTATCTGTACTACACCTACAGTTCGACTGGTAATGCAACACTGAATCGCGTCGTCAGAATGACACTGAGAAATAATCAACTTTCAGCAGAACGGGTTATCCTTGACCGCATTCCCGGTGCATCAAACCATAACGGCGGAAGAATCATCTTCGGACCGGACGGCTATCTCTATATCGGCACGGGTGATGCAGAAGAGCCGTCAGAAGCACAAAACACGAGATCACTCGCAGGAAAGATTCTTCGAATTACACGTGATGGAAAGCCTGTTGATGATAATCCTTTTAACAATGAAGTTTACTCTTACGGACATAGAAACGTGCAAGGGCTAGCGTTTACTGACTCAGGGGAGCTTTGGGCAACTGAACATGGCAGATCAGGCATTACTTCGGGACTGGATGAGATCAATAAAATTGAGAGAGGAAGAAATTATGGCTGGCCGGAAATCCAAGGAGACGAGACAAGATCAGGCATGGTAACACCGAAGCGACATTCAGGCCCCACGAAAACCTGGGCTCCGAGTGGAACTAGCTTCATCGGAAGCTCCCTGTTCTTCGGCGGCTTGCGAGGGATCACGCTGTATGAAGCAGTTATAATGGATAATACCGTGACCGAGGTTAAAGAACACTTTCATAACGAATTCGGCAGGATACGGGATGTCGTCGCAGGACCTGACGGGCTACTCTATATTACGACCAGTAATCGTGATGGCCGCGGGAGGCCGGGTGCTACCGATGATCGGGTTATCCGTATAAATCCTGAAAGTCTCCGCTGATTACTCAGTATTCACCCCTCTTTATTGAACAACACGCTTATTTCAGGTACAATTAGCCTGGAGTTTCACATGAATAAACGATTTACAAACGTCTCACCGAAAGTAGATTTCCCCGAACTGGAGGAAGAAATACTGAAGTTCTGGAAAGAAAACCGAATTTTTGAGAAATCCATTACAGCACGTTCTGCTGATAAGTATTGGACCTTCCTCGATGGCCCTCCCTTTGTTACCGGTATGCCTCACTACGGACATCTTCTCGGGAGTATTCATAAAGACATTTTCGGCCGCTACTGGACCATGAAAGGCTATCGTGTGCCGAGAGTCTGGGGGTGGGACGGACACGGGCTCCCGATTGAGAATAAAGTAGAGGGAAAACTTGATATACAAAGAAAGAAAGATATCGAAGAAGTTGTCGGTGTGAAAACCTTTATTGAGGAGTGTAAAAAATACGTTGAAGAAATCTCAGGAGAGTGGGAATGGTATGTTGATCATATCGGACGCTGGGTTGACTTTCATAACTCATATAAAACCTGGAACCTCGATTATATGGAGTCGGTTATGTGGGTTTTCAGTCAGATGTATAAAAAAGGACATATCTACAAGGGTCTCAAAGTCACTCTCTACTGTCCGCATTGTTCAACACCTATCTCAAATTTCGAGGTTGCGATGGATGCTGATAATTACAAAGAAGTAACTGATCGTGGTACCACATATAAATATCAGCTCAAAGACGAGGAAAATACGTATATGTTAGCCTGGTCTACAACGCCATGGAATAAAATCGTTACACCGGCTCTCGCTGTCAATCCAGAACTCACCTACGTCAAAGTAAAACAAGGAGATGAGTACTACATCCTGGCCAAATCAACCGTCGCAATACTGGAAGGCGAGTATATCGTACAGAGCGAGATAAAAGGTTCAGATCTGGTTGGTCGTATGTTTGTTCCTCACTATGATTACTATCCGATTGAAAAAGGAAAGAAAGCTTTCGAGATCATCGCAGGAGATTTTGTGACCGCTGATGAAGGTACAGGAGTCGTCACGATTGCCGCGTATGGCGAAGAGGATTTAATCGTTATGCAGCGAGACGAAGTGCATATTGAGATGCATGTTGATGATGAAGGCATGATAAAACCTGATGTTCCGAAGTTCGGAGGGATGTATTATCTGAAAGCAAATAAAGCCGTGAATGAAGACCTTCAGGAACGAGGACTTATCTATAAAGATGTTGAGTATGCTCATAAAATCCCACTCTGTTGGCGATGTCATACGCGGCTTTACTACGCACCGATCAATGCTTGGTATGTCAATGTTCAGGATCTTAAACCTTTGCTTCTTAAGACGAATGAAGAAGTAAATTGGTTTCCCAAACATTTTAAAGACGGCAGATTCAAAAAAAGCCTTGAAAATGCACCCGACTGGAATATCTCCCGAAATCGGTACTGGGGCTCACCTGTTCCGGTCTGGGAATGTACTTGTGGTGAGATTTTTGTTCCTGAGTCGATTCAGGAACTGGAAGAAGTGTCCGGGAAGACGATAACCGATCTTCATAAACCTGAAATTGATGAAGTCGAGGTTATGTGTCGAAAATGCGGTAAGACGGTAACTCGAGTTCCTGAAGTATTAGATAGCTGGATTGAGGCAGGAAGCGCCTCGTTTGCGGAACGACATTTTCCTTTTAATCCTGATGTGAAACTTGAGGATTTCTTCCCTCCGGATTTCATTGCAGAGTATACAGGTCAGATCAGAGCTTGGTTTTATGTTCTGCATGTTATAGGAGGTGCATTATACGGATCAAAAGCATTTAAAAATGTCGGAGTTGAAGGCGTCATTCTCGGAACTGACGGTCGTAAAATGAGTAAAAACCTTAAAAACTACCCTGATCCCAAAGAACTCCTCCAGAAATACGGCGGTGACGCACTTCGGTTGTACCTCATGTCAAGTCCGGTCATGCATGGCGAGGATATGGTGATTTCTGAAGAACAGTATCGGAATCAAGTACGTGGGATGATGTTGATTTTGTGGAATGTCTATAATTTCTTTCTTACATACGTGAATATTGACGGATGGGAAGGAGAAAAAATAAACGAGGAAAGAGAGTATACTCATGTCCTTGATCGGTGGATTATGTCCAAGCTTTCGCGATTAGTTCGTGACGTAACGATTAGTCTGGATGCCTACGATACGGTCAAAGCAGTTGACAATCTACAGGATTTTATCACGGATTTTTCAACCTGGTATATCAGACGGAGTCGGGATCGTGTCGGGCCGACAGCTGAACAGACAGATGACAGAAATGCTTTTTATGAAACTACGTATACGGTTTTAACAACGCTTACGAAATTACTCGCTCCTATCGCTCCGTTTATTGCTGAGTCAATGTATAAAAACCTTACCGGTGAAGAGTCTGTTCATCTGACAGACTGGCCGGAATCACAAGAACCTTTTGTAGATACTGAACTGGAAAAACAGATGGAGCTTGTCCGCAAGTTAGCACAGGAGGGGCATGCCAAAAGAAAGTCCGAAGGCTGGGGGGTAAAAGACCCGAAAAAAGAACTCAGTTTCAGTGCACAGGGTGAGTTCGATTCACTTCATAAGGAAGAACAATTGCAGCAACTGCTTTTTGATGAACTGAATACCTACAGTGTTCTGGTCAATGATTCATTGCACCTAAAACACCCGGCATATGATACAGTTACGGATGAGTACCTGAAAGAACAGGGAGAGGCAAGGAGAATAATTCGGAGTATTCAAGAAGAACGGAAGAAGCTCGAGACTGCGATGGACGAGCGTGTAGACGTGACCATTCCTGATTGGCCAGAACAATTTGAGGATTATATAAAACGAAATGCGCTTATTGAACGCTTAACACAAGGTGACACATTCGTCGTCCGAAGATTACAACAATAAATGCAGACGATCTGACTACCTGAGTCTCCGACTCACGGATATTTCCGATGACTCTGATTTTTCCGATCTATGAAACAATCGCTACTCCGTATTGACTGGTGGCTACTTATTCCGGTTTTTGTCCTGCTTGCTCTCAGCCTTGCAACGCTTGCGTCAATTTCTATTACCTATGTCGAAGGACAAATTTTCTCGATCATTATCGGTCTTATCGCGTATTTCTTCTTTGCGCAGCTTCAACCGACGGTATTGAGGCAGTTGGCAAAGCCGATGTATATCATCTCCTTACTCCTGCTTGCTATCGTGCTCGTTATCGGTTTTGAGAGTCGCGGAGCTGTCCGATGGATTGATATCTTCGGCATCAGCGTGCAATTCTCAGAAATTTTAAAACCGTTTCTCGCACTCTCACTCGCTGCTTTTTTGTCTACGCAGCAGGAGCGATCACTTAGGTCTTTTCTGATGACGTTTCTCCTCACCGCACCGGTTGCTTTCTTGATCGGGATTCAGCCTGATTTAGGAACAGCGCTTATTTATGTCGGAGTGGTTATTATCGCGACGTTCTTATTCGGGTATCCTATCATTTGGTTTATACTCTCTGCCTTACCGTTTCTGTTTGCATCTCCGTTCCTTTGGAGCATATTGCATGACTACCAACGGCAACGAATTCTGACTTTTTTTAACCCGATGAGCGATCCCCAAGGCACGTCATATAATGCGATGCAGGCTATAATTGCGGTTGGATCAGGTATGTTTTTGGGAAAAGGTATGCAGGAAAGCACACAATCACATCTTCGGTTCCTTCCTGAGCGTCAGACTGATTTTATCTTCGCGACGCTTTCTGAAGGACTGGGATTTATCGGTGCTGTGATTATTATTGTGTCTTTCGGGTTTCTTCTGTATAGAATTTATTATATCTGTACCCATGTCACCGATTCGTTCGCGAAAATCTATGCGGGAACTGTTTTTAGCTTTCTGGTCATACACTTCTTCGTCAATATCGGCATGAATATCGGTATTGTCCCGATCGTTGGGGTAACCCTTCCTTTCCTTTCTTACGGCGGAAGTTCTCTGCTCTCGAACTTTATTTTACTCGGATTACTCACTGCGCTGAGTACTGAGATGAAAAAAAAGAGCGTGCTGGAAATTAAGTAAGAATTCTGCTATACTATCACTCATCATATTATGAAATACGCAGTAATTCGAACAGGCGGAAAGCAGTATAAAATTAACGAAGGCGATATCATCGATGTCGAGCGGCTTCCTGCCTCTCCTGAAAAGACCGTAACATTCAGTGACGTTTTGTTAGTTACAGACGGTGATGATGTGAAGCTCGGGCTTCCTCTTCTGGAAGGAGCAAGTGTCAAAGGAACCGTTGTTGAGGATCTCCGAGGAGATAAGATCAGAATTGCTAAATTTAAAGCAAAGGCACGGTATCGAAGAGTAACTGGGCATCGCCAGGCATTAACCAGAGTAAAAATTGATAGTATCCTTCTCTCAGGTTCAAAAACAGAGGCGAAAAAGGAAAAATCTGCTCCCAAAGAAAAAGTTGCTTAACAACTTGACATTCGTGAAAACCTGCGGTAATATAAAGGTGAATTTTCACAATAGTAACTACTATGGCACATACAAAAGCACAAGGATCAGTAAAAGGAAATAGAGACTCGATAGCAAAGCGTTTAGGCGTGAAGATCTATGGTGGTGCGAAAGCATATCCGGGAAATATTCTTATCAGACAGCGCGGGACAAAATTTCACCCGGGTAACGGTGTCCAGATGGGAAAAGATCACACACTCTTTGCCGTTGTTGAGGGAACGGTTTCATTCAGAACACTTCACGGACGAGATTATATAGAGGTAGTATAAATGGATATACCATCCACAGATAACAGAATTTACGAATTACCGACTTCAGACCTCCAAGCTAACCCATTGCAACCTCGCGGCGTCATTCTTCAAGACTCACTTCAAGATTTAGTTGAATCCATTAGAGAACAAGGCATTCTCGAGCCTATTGTTGTTGCTGAAACACCTGCCGGATATCAAATCATCGCAGGTGAAAGACGCTGGAGAGCTGCAAAAATACTCGGTTTACCAAAAGTTCCGGTTGTTGTGAAGAAAACAACACCGCAAGGCATGCTTGAGATGTCTATCGTCGAGAATGTTCAGCGTGAAGATCTTAATCCTATTGAGCGTGCTCTCGCGTATAAAAGACTTATCGATGAGTTCGGTTTAGGTACGAATGAGGTCGCAAGACGTGTCGGTAAGAGTGCACCGACTGTCTCAAATACGATCAGACTTCTTTCACTTCCTGATGCTATCAAAGATGCGTTAGTAGCAGGCGTTATTACAGAGGGCCATGTTCGTCCCCTCATCTCACTCGGTGATCCCAAACTCATGCTTGAGGTCTTTAAGCGTATACTTCGTGATAACAGTACAGTAAGACAGACTGAAGAGCTGGCGCGTCAAGTAAAAGGTGAGACCCAGAAACGTGAACCCAAACAGAGCAGTGATATGCTCTGGGTGCCTGAACAGGATGCGATTGCGAAAGATTGGCAGGAACGATTAGGTGCTGCAAAAGCAAGAGTTCAGCAGTCCAGTAAGCTGGCACGGGTTATTATCGAGTTTAAAGGGGATGTTTCTGAAACCACAGGAAAAATTAACATGTTAAACGAACTTCTCTCCAAAGCAGAGGCACAACAGCAAGAATCCTCAGAATAATTTTAGACCTGAGTCAGAAAATATATAATTGTTCCAAAGAACATATAGCAGAGAGCTACGAACTAAATCAGAAGGGATTGGTGATGATTCTGAAGTCTTGAACTGGCCAGTAAACGAAAAACGATTTTCCGATGATTTCTTCCCGATCCAGAAATCCCCATTCCCGTGAGTCAGAACTGGCATTTCTGTTGTCTCCCATCACAACATACTCTCCTTCAGGAACGACGATTTCCTCACCTTCAGACATAAAAGCTCCTGCTCCTGTTTCGACTGTACTGTCCAGGTACTCGCTCTCGTCAACCATCACTCCGTTTACATAGACATCGCCATTCTGAATACTTATCGTATCACCCGGGACTGCCATGACTCGTTTTATAAAATCCTTATTCTCATCAGTCGGTGCTTGAAAAACGATGACATCCCCCTTCTGAGGGTCAGAAAATCGCATAGAAATGAGGTTCGTGAGTATGTATTCTTTGTCTTTAAAGGTCGGATCCATTGACTGTCCTGATACTTGGAACGGCCTGAAAAGAAAGATGTAAATTACCAGGAAAAACGAGGCTGCGAGGAGAACAGTCTGAATCGTGTCGATAAAAAAAGCCCAAGCGACTTTCAGGGCTGATAAAAACATACATCTCTATTATTTGTTATCCGTGCCTGTTTGTCAATCAGAATTGATATGGATACAGTTTAATCAAAACTATAGGTTGATATTTTTTAATTGCCACTATATAATAACTACGGATTTATTGTACATTTACAGGTTGAGTTTCAATCGGATACACCGTATACATACCCGTTCAGAATTATGTGTGTACAGGGTGCATCCGGTTGGATGTGTTAGAGAATAGGAGTGTGTATGGACATCACTATCGAGTCTTTCACAGGATTGCCGATTGTCACGGCTGACACGGCACAGGAGACTGTGCAGTATCTCGGACTAACGCAGTGGAGAACTCTCTCCATGCACAGTATTCAGGAGTTTCTCAAATCAAATGCTTCGGAGGAAGACCTCAAGACCGCACAAAAATTTGCTCCGGAAGTTCAGATTCTCGTTCTGGAGAAACCTGATGGTGAGCAGTTTATCGGTGCAAGGTCGACCGGAAGGGACTGGGTAACTGGTTTTTGCCTGATTGACACACCTTGCGAAAGTTATGTCGTCGTCGTTGCTCAGTACAAGCATGGTGCTGACCAAATCACTTGGGCGCTTCCTTCAGGAGTCATTAACAATGATGATCGGAAAACGTATGATCCGGAGTTGGCATGCGGAAGAAGAGAATTCGAGGAAAAGACAGGGATTCGTGTCGGTACAATTGATCGACTCAGTGAGCACCCTCGACTTCTTTCTGGGGGAAATAGCACTCTTCGGTATCAGCCAGTGATTATTCACCCGCACGAACCTCTTACCCGAATAACTCAACACTTGGACCCACACGAGCAACTCGTAGTGGTCCTGTTTAAGGTTGAGGACTGGATCGCTTTTCTCGAGCAAGGTAATGGAATCGAAGCATCAGCAGAGGGGACAACACTGTTGGCACTTCGACATCTCGGTATTTAGTACAAAGTAATCCTTAGCGCCTGGGGTCCTGCGGGATCCCCGGCGCTATTTTTTATGGCAAAAACCTATAGTAGAGATTTAGGTAAGTTTTTGGTATACTAAAGGAGTGGTAAATGAGAGTGAATACGAACTCTTCTTTGAATAGCTAAATTTACGATGTTCTCTTCAAACTCATTTACTTTTTTTGTTCTTTCACATCGCGAATGCAGAGATCAGTATGTGGAGATCACGGTAAGGTGAAGACAAGTTCTTCTTCTTACGGTGATCTTCACTTCTTCGCAATGTCTGCGAACGAATGATGATCAGTTTACGGAGGGTGATATGCCGTCGGCAGCCGTTTTCCAACTCGAAAACATCGAAATGCTTCCTCTCGGGGAGACAAGTGCCGTTGTCCGCTTGGGCGACCGCATTGTTGTGCACCATGGAAAAATCCTCAACTGGGGGTTTACAGTGCTCAAAGCTGGAAGTTTGGCTCAAGCAGAGCTTGAAAAAATTGCTCAGCAGGGGGACCCTATCCACATTAAAACGCAAAGCCCAGAATCGTACATCGAAGGCTTAATCCTTGAAGTAAGGATGAGGGGTGAACCTTGGGTGTACATAATCGAAGGGAATGTCGGATACATCAATCTGGGAGAGTGATCATGCCAAGACTCATTACATCCGGTCCTTTGGCCGGAACGGAAGTGCTGTACCCGGATGAAGTTCGGGTAACGATTCTTTCCTCCGGAAAGAAACCGTCACAGCAGGGGATTGTTTCCCCAGAAGGGATCATTTACGGTCCGGGAGACTATGAAGTACATCTCCCATCACTTACACCCGAGATGCGAGATCTTTTCCTGGGTGAAGTCGGTGAGTCGGTCAGGGAGATTCCGATCGCCGTTCTCCACCAGGAAGGAGAGATATCGGTCGGACAGACCGTCATTCTGGCACAATGCCGGACAGGCGGTTCGCTCTCGAACCAGTTCTACCTCATTCGCTAGCATTCGCGACTGAGAACACGCCCCCCGACGACGTCGGGGGGCTTTTTCATAGTTAAATTCTCAGTGTAAACGACCTATAGCTTTATATTTAGCCTCAGATATGCTATAATAATATTTGCTATAATACACATCTATACCGATTTTATAAGGTATTGCTATGAAAATTCTCATTGTTGCAGATACGTATCCTCCTCACGTCAACGGTGCTGCTCTTGCGACCTACAGGCAAACTGTAGAGCTTAAGAAACGCGGTCATCAGATCTATGTCATTGCGCCTTCAACGACGCTTAAAAACGACTACACGGTCGAGGACGGTATCGGAATCTTCCGGATCAGATCAGTATTGATTCAAAAACCCCAAGAATTTCGAGTTTCACCGCAACTTTTGGTCTATCGCCGAGCGATTAAGAAAATCCTCAGCATAGTCGAACCTGACATCGTTCATGTCAACAATCCGGGATTCTTAGCAATTGCGGTGGTTCCGATAGCGAAGAAAATGCACATTCCTACTCTCGCGACCAGTCATTTTATGCCTGAGAATATTACACCGTATCTGAAAATCCCCCATATGATCGGTAATGTGTTAAATAATATTATTTGGAAACAGTACGCAGGCTTTTATTCGAAGCTGGACAGTGTTATCTCTCCTACCCAGACAGGAGCTGATCTCTTGACGAAAAATAATCTGAAATCTGATTTATTTGTCATCTCAAACGGCATTGATCTTGCAAAATACAAAAAGAAATTAACGCAGAAAGAAGCCAAAAGAAAATTTGATCTACCGGATAAACCGATAGTACTCTTTGTCGGAAGATTGGATAAAGAGAAAAATATCAACGTTCTTTTAGACAGTCTGGCGCTCATGAAGAAAAAAACAGATTTTCACCTGGTTGTTGCCGGGAAAGGAAAAGAACTGGATCCGCTTATGGAACAGGCACAAGAGCTTGGTTTGACCCCGAAGGTTACATTTACCGGTTATGTCTCGGATGATGAGCTCAGGATTCTTTATAATGCTGCTGATATTTTCGTCATGCCCGGAATTGCTGAGCTTCAGAGTCTGGTTACTATGGAAGCAATGGCTACAGGGCTTCCGGTTATCGGTGCCGACGCAGTCGCGCTCCCTCATTTAATTAAAAACGAAGAAAACGGCTATTTGTTTACACCAGGAGATGCAAAAGATTTATCCGTGAAACTGGAGAAACTCTTGGAAGATAAAAAACTTAGAGAAACCATGGGGAAAAAGAGCTTGGCACTCATTCAGGAACATGACATGGATCATATCATGGATCGTGTCATCGCAGTCTATCGTAATCTGGTAAAGAAGTATAAAAATACACCGCAGGATTATAGTACAGAAAAGGGTCTGGAAATAGACGAAATGATTTTCTCAGCTTTACGTCGACTAAGAGATGTTATATAAGTTCTGTTTAGGTTTTAATATAGAGAAGTAGTCCATCAATATCTTTAGAGAATTGACCAGCAGTCTCTTTATCCAAACCTCTCCGGATTAGATTGTTTATTTTCTCTTTTAACAGTATGAGTCTACGCTCAGTCTGATGTATTCTCCCTTTCTTGTACAATGTCTCAATACTTTTTATCTGTGCTTTCAGGCTTTGTGCATCACCTTTTTTAAGTAATCTATTTTTTTGTGCATGATTGATATCATCGATGAATTGATCAAAGGATACAATTAACGGTTCTGGTTCTGGTTCTGGTTCTGGTTCTGGT